>JBFRWE010000449.1:0-4155 GCA_051439345.1 Xenococcaceae cyanobacterium | reverse complement strand
ACTGTTGTTTAATTCAAGCAGAGCAAATTTGTCTTTAACTTTAAGGGATATTTATTCCACCCAATTTCATTACAACTTAAATTTCCTCAAACAACCAGGGGTAAACCTATTTTCTTGTCTTAAATATTTTAATGCTCCGTAAATTCGGGGTTATTTATGTTGTTTAACACAAGATTATTGAGGTTAATCATCATGTCTAAAAATACACGAAGTACTCATTGGTTTGATACTGTCAAGAATTGGCTTAAGATTGTAATAATCAAATCTTGCCTTAGTAAATTATCTCCAAATTATATGTTTTGGGTGGCTATTACGGCGATAATTGTTTTTGATCAAAAACCAGATTTACCAACCTTTAGAATGAAAATATGCCCATCACTCCAAAATCAATTACATCAAATAAATGGTCTTGCTGAATATGCGAGATTGCAACCTGGCATGAGTCTCGTAGAAGTAGAATCTATTTTAGGTCGAGGTATCGAAATCGAGAGATCGAAGACCACCGCTACTTTTAAGTGGAACAATCATGACGGTTCTTCGATCACTGCTGTTTTTGAGGACGACATTTTAGTAAAAAAGGAGCAATTAAATTTAGGGGTTTGAGTTAAGTGTAGATACTGCTCATTAACTTAACATTGAAGCTTGAACTTAATATACTTGGGTTTCAGTGATTTTTTAGTTCTTGGTGTAAATCCCCTGACTCCCCTGGGTTTGAGGCTGTTTTATTGTTATTTTTTGTCTAAGTCCCGTTAATTATTCGACTTAAAGTCGTTGTTTTTAGAGCAGAATATACTGCTGTTAATCATTAAATAATCCATGAAATCTTCTTTAGTTATCATGAAATCTTCTTTAGTTATCCTCTATCATCGCGAACCTTATGATGAAGTTGTAAAAGACGGCAAAACTCTCTATCTAGCCAAAAAAAGTCCTAATGGAATTGTTCCTACCTTAAAAAGCTTTTTTGCCGATGTTAATCAAGGTACTTGGATTGCTTGGAAACAAGTAACCAACAAACAAAGAGCTAAGTTTGAAAATCGTGTTGTTGTGGAAGATGAAGGCAACTACAATGTCCGACGCATTCCCTTAAGTGCAGAGCAAGTGAAAGATTTTTATCACATTACTTCCAAAGAAGCTTTTTGGCCCATTCTTCACTCTTTTCCTTGGCATTTCACCTCCGAAACTTCTGACTGGGAAAATTTTCAAAATATCAATCGTTTATTTGCTGAAGCAGCTTGTGATGAGGCAGCAGATGATGCTTTAATTTGGATTCATGATTATAATCTTTGGCTGGCAGCTAAATACATTCGGCAGCATAAACCTAATGCTCGTATTGCTTTTTTCCATCACACACCTTTTCCTTCTGTAGACGTATTCAACATTTTGCCCTGGCGAGAAGAAATTGTGGAAAGCTTACTCTGCTGTGATATCGTTGGCTTTCACATTCCTCGCTATTCAGAAAATTTTGTCAATGTTGCTCGTAGTTTAAAAGAAGTAGAAGTAGTCAAGCAAGAAAAAGTCTCTGGACATATTACTCCTGTAGGTATAGCTTTGGCAGAACCAGAGATGGTGACACAGCTAAAATATAAAAATCAGTTAGTTAATATTGATGCTTTTCCAGTAGGTACAAACCCTCAACATATTCTGTCGATTTTACATAAACCAGAAAGCGAGACTACCTTAGCAAAAATCAAAGAGGAACTCAATGGACGCAAGTTAATTATTGCTGCGGGAAGAGTAGACTATGTGAAAGGTAATCGTGAAGTTTTAGAAGCGTTTGGTCGTCTCTTGGAACGCCGTCCCGAATTACTAGGTAAAATTAATTTGGTCATAACTTGCGTACAAGCAGCAGCAGGTATGCGAGTTTATAAAACGACTCAAAGTCAGATAGAACAATTGGTCGGAAAAATTAATGGACGCTTTGCTCGTCTGGACTGGACACCAATTAGACTTTTTACCCAACCTATTCCTTTTGCGGATTTAGTTTGCTATTACAAAGCAGCAGATGTTTGTTGGACTACACCTTTAAGAGATGGTTTAAACTTGGTGGCAAAAGAATATGTAGTCTCCCATGAAGGTAAAAGCGGGGCTTTGATTTTATCTGAATTTGTGGGGGCAGCAGTGGAACTACCCCAAGCAATTTTAACCAATCCTTATTCTATTAATTGCATGGATGAGGCGATCGATCGCGCTTTGGCTATGTCGGCAGAGGAACAAGCGGAAAGGATGAGTAAAATGTACGAAACTGTAACTACTTACGATGTTAAGTATTGGGCGGATCGTCTACTGGGTTTATTCAGGGATTTGAAACGCGAAACGATCGAGGAAAAGGAGCTTGTTAGCAGCTAGATTCCCTTTTTGTTGTTAAGGTGTGCAAGTCAGTCATCAGTGAACAGTTATCAGTTATCAGAGAACACTAAAATAGTGAAGGCAATTGATAATTGATAACTAATGCTTTATGGGCAGTTGGGAAACTAAACCGACTAACAACTAACCACGGTAAGGGTAAGGAACTGCTTTACCCCGACTAACAACTAACAACTCATAACTGATAAAAAGATGCGTGATTTGGTAGCAATCGAAAATCAAGAATACGATTTAATCGTTATTGGCGGAGGCATTAATGGGGCTGGAGTAGCTAGAGATGCAGCCTTGAGAGGATTGAAAACAATCTTAATCGAAAAGGGAGATTTTGCGGGAGGTTCTTCTAGTTGGTCTAGTCGTCTAATTCATGGCGGATTGCGTTATTTAGAGTATTTTGAATTTCCTTTGGTAAGAGAAGCTTTAAAAGAAAGAGAAGTTTTATTAAGCACTGCCCCCCATTTAGTTAATCCTCTGCTTTTAACTATTCCTATTTATGGCGATCGCTCTCGCCCTTATTGGAAAATTTGGGCGGGTATGATTCTCTATGATATCTTTAGCTTCGATAAAACTCTACCTCTCCATCGAATGCTTCCCTTAGCTCAATTTAAGCAGTTATTTCGCTCGATCGACCCCGAAGGTTTATCTGGGGGAGCGCAATATTATGATGGACAAGTAGCCTATGCTGAACGTCTTTGTCTAGAAAATATTTTCTCAGCTCAAGAGGCAGGGGCAGTAGCACTTAATTATACCCAAGTTACTCAACTACAACGCCAGGGAGATCGCCTAACCTCTCTTGTTTGTCGAGATGTTTTAACAGGGCAAGAATTTACCGTTAAAGGACATAACAACACAGTAGTTGTTAATACTGCTGGTCCTTGGGTAGATAAAGTTTGTAAATTAGGAGTAGAAGGGAAACAAGATGCACCTATTGGCAAAACCAGAAAAATTGGTGGGACTAAAGGAAGTCATATTATTGTCGCTCCCTTTCCTGGCGCACCAGAAACTACTTTTTATGTAGAAGCTAAATCTGATGGTCGTCCTTTCTTTATTATTCCTTGGTTGGATATGTATCTAATTGGTACAACAGACATAAGGTATCAGGGAGACCTCGATCGCGTTAAAGCTGATAACGAAGAAATAGATTATCTCTTAACCGAAACTAATAATATTATTCCTACAGCTAATTTATCCAGACAAGATATTAAATTTACTTACTCTGGGGTTCGCCCTTTACCGAATCAAGAAGGGAAAAAACCAGGTAGTGTTACTCGTAAACATATTTTGTACGACCATAAGCAAGAAGGAGTAGCTAATCTTATTTCCTTGATTGGAGGTAAATTAACTACCTATCGTAACGTTGGGGAAGAAATGGTAGATGCTGTCTATCGCAAAATGAAGAAAGCTGCACCTCCTTGTACTACAGACTCTCAGCCCTTACCAGGCTGTATTTTACCAAGCGATCACCGTATTCAAGAAGCTATAGATAAGTATAGCGATCGTGTTGCTTTAAAGAGTATTAATCATCTCTTTTCTATGTATGGTTCGAGAGCTTCAGACGTATTAGCTTTAATCGATCGTGAGCCAGAATTAGCAGCAAATATTATTCCTAATCTACCAGATATTAAAGCCCAGATTGTCTATGCTGTTCGTTCTGAATTAGCCCATACTTTAGTTGACATTGCTCGTCGTCGTACTACTCTGGCTATACACGCTGGCAACTATGGTTTAGATTTATTACCAGTCTTGACGGAAACTCTGCAACAGTACTGCGATTGGAGTCCAGAAAAGTGCGAT
>JBFRWE010000448.1:0-4431 GCA_051439345.1 Xenococcaceae cyanobacterium | reverse complement strand
TATTTACTGACTTTACTCAAAATAACTTTAAAACAATTTTTTTAACAAGGCTTGGAACAAGCCGACGTGGATTGCGCGGGGGCTTGCGACCTGTACTCAAATACCTGGTCGCAAGCCCGACTTAGTTTGGTGTTTCCGCCCACTGAGAAAACCTCAGCATCGGCGGTGCCCTTTTCCCAGTCTCAACAGATCCATGAGTACGCAACATCAGCACTTAAGTCAAAGATATATTGCCTGAGGCAATTTGAATCAAAACCAGCCTATCTACCCAATCTTTCTCTTACCCAATCTCTTTCTGGTTGATTGGGAGAGTTATTTTGTGGTAGCTGTTTAATTGGTTTAGTAAGTGGTGCTTTGGAGGCTGGAGCAGGAAAGGGAGTAGTTGCAGGTATTGGTTTTGCTGGTTTGGGAGAGGAGGTCGCAGTTGTTGGTGATGTTGAATAAGTTCTACGAGAACGAGTAGTAGAGCTAGATCTGTATACTGGTCTGGTTGTAGTCCTTCTTAGGTAATAGCTGCGCCTAGGTTTAACTGCTTCGGCGGTAATAAAGGCTTCTCTTTTGGTGAGAGAGGGACGAGGAGGGAAATTTTCTACAGGCAAATCTTTTACTACTGGGAGCATGAACTTACGCCAAAGTTCGGCTGCCACCCCACTAGTACCTTTAGTAGGTGTATTATCGTCGTTACCCAACCAAACCCCTGCTGCAACTTGGGGAATATAGCCGATATACCAAAGATCGCGAGATTCATCAGAAGTCCCTGTTTTCCCTGCTGCTGGTCTGCCAATTTGAGCAGGAATAGCTGTACCAGAATTAACTACTCCTTGCAGCATCCAAGTCATAATTGCTGCGGTATCTTCATCTAGTGCTTTTTGAGCATCAAAGTTAGCTTCGTAAATTACTTTGCCTTGGCGATCGAGAACACGAGTAATACCATAGCCTGGGTGATAAGTTCCTTGATTGGCTAAAGTTGCGTAGGCATTAGTTAATTCTAAGAGATTAACTTCCCAAGCACCCAAAGCTAGAGAATAGGTAGGTTGAAGTTCAGATTTAATCCCCATTTTCTGAGCAATTTCAATAGTGGGTTTCCACCCTACATCCAGTAGAGTACGCAAAGCAACAATATTAATAGAACTCATCAACCCACTGTAGAGAGATACGTTACGGTAGCGGTATCTATCCTTATAGTTGGTTGGTTGATAACCATCAACAAAATATTGGGCATCAAAATAGGTTTTGTAGGGAGAAAAACCAGCAGCGATCGCGGTAGTATAAACAAAAGTTTTAAAGGTAGAACCTGGTTGTCGTTGAGCTTGGGTAACACGATTATACTGATTTGCCCCAAAATCTCTTCCCCCCACCATCGCCTTAATTTCCCCAGTTTTGGGATCGAGAGCAACTAGGGCAGCTTGTTGAAATTTTTGACCCTTACTATATTTATCCAAACTATAGTTAATTGCTTCTTCGGCTGCTTTTTGCCACTGATAATTAAGAGTTGTTTCTACAACTATGCCTCCCGCTTTGAGTTGTTCTTCTGATATATACTTGGGTAATTCTTTTTCGACATAATTAGTAAAATAACTAGCTTTTCTGACTAATCTTTTTGGTCGATGAGGTTTGGTAATCAGGGGAGAAGCTATAGCTGTATTAGCTTCGGCTTGGCTAATTAATTTATCTTTTGCCATTCTTTGCAATACTAGATTGCGCCGTTTTATTGCTAATTCTTTGTTGTTTAAAGGAGAATAAGTACTGGGTGCTGGAACAATTCCTGCTAAAGTAGCTGCTTCTGATAAATTTAATTCTTGGGGAGATTTCCCAAAATATACCCAAGCAGCATCGGCTACACCATAAGAACCAGAGCCTAAATAAACGATATTTAAATAATTTTCTAAAATTTGTTCTTTATCAAAATGCTGCTCTATAACCGTGGCTATTTTCATCTCTTTGAGCTTGCGCTCAATGCTTTGTTCATGATTAAGAAAAACTACTCTGGCTAACTGTTGAGTAATCGTACTACCCCCCTCGACTACTCCTCCAGCTTTCAAATTGGCTATAGTAGCTCTAGCAATTCCCTGAAAATCAAGACCTTTGTGTCTCCAAAAACGTCTATCTTCGCTAGCGACAAAAGCTGAGGCTACAAGAGGAGGAACTTCTTCTAGTTTAATTTCTTCATGGGCGATCGGGCCAATTTGTTTGAGAATAGAGCCATCGTTAGCTTTGATGGTTAGAGTTTCTGGGCGGGCATAGGTTTCAACGTCTTCGATACTCACTGGTATGCTAGCATCCAGTTTCCGCCAAAGCCAACCAAACGCGATTACTCCACCACTAATGCCGAGAGCCATTCCCATGGTCAACCACAGGAATTTAGGACGTTTAGCCATGGTAGTTTTCGGCAAAAACCTATTGGTAGGTAAAGATAAGGGTGTAGATGGTGGTTGGGAATTATCTGGTAATTCTGATTGACTATTAGGGGTCGGATTCACGCTTTCAATCCTCGATTCGGATGCAATGGTTATTTATCTAAAACTATGGTACTGCTGAGAGCAAAGTATAAAGTTGGTAATTATACTGTCTTAACTATTTTTTATTAGCAGATGAAAAAATAATAAATATTCTTTTTATACTCTAATCTAGCAATGCCTAAATTACTAATTTATACTAACTTAGTAAAGTTTTTGTGAGTTGATATTATGGTTATTCTTTGATAAAAATATTAAGCTTATTTGAGCCTAGTTTTCGATTTTTCGATTTTGCGTAAATTTTCCCACCATCGATTGAGAGGGTAATACAGAACTGGAGCCCAAATGCTACTAATAATTGCTGAAGATAATATTCGCTGTTGATAATGTTGTCTTATATTCTCTAGAGAATTAGCAAATAATATGCTAAATTGTAAAGCCATTATTGCCTCTGTTACTATTACCATGACAAAAACAATTAGGGCAACAGCAATAAAATTTTCTTGAGCATATCTTTGTGTGCGTAAACTAGCCGTTAATATTCCCACCAAAGCTAAACTAAGAACATGGGAAGGATGAGGATTAGTAAGAGCATCATAAATCAAACCTAAAGAAATGCCAGCGATCGCTCCTTGCCAAACATGGCGTTTAATACTCCAAACTACTACCCAAATTAATAACCAATTGGGATTTGTACCTATTAATTCCATGCCTGGTAAGCGCAGGAACAACAACATAGAGCAAAGTCCTACCGAACCGAAGATGATCGCTATATTTAAAATACGCAACCATCTTAAAGGCATTTGGCGGAAATAAATCTCTAGCATTGACCGTTCATTTAACATTGAAGCACTAAATATTTAACATTCTTCTAAGAACTTTATTTAACTTTTACCTTGGGGGTAAAAGGCTTGATTACCACCCATTCCAATAGATCTAGAGGGACATTTAATTCAATTTCTGCCTCTGGTGCTGGTCCTTTATCAACATGAACTGATTTAACCTTACCAATGGGTAAACCAGCAGGATACAAATAACTGAGAGAAGAAGTGGTAATTGTATCTCCAGCACGAACATCAGCTACCTGGGAAAAAAAACGCATAATCGCAGTTTGGGAATTTTGTCCTTGAATAAAGCCAGGATGACGAGTGCGCGTAACTACTGCTCCCACCCGACTATGGGGATCGCTGATCAAGAGGACTCGACTGGTATGGGGAGTAACTTGAATAATTCGACCAATTACACCACCAATTCCACTAACAATAAACCCTTGTTCTACTCCATCATTACTTCCTTTACCTAAAGTTATTTGATTCCACCAAATATCTGCACTACGCCCAATAATCGGCGCAGGAATAGATGATTGTTGTTGAGCAGCATAACCTAAAAGCTCTTGAAATTGCTTATTTTGTTGTTCTAGCTCATTTAAACGCTGTTCTAACTGGAGAATTCGTGCATTAGTTAATTTATTTTCTAACTGTAGTTGCTGCTTAGATTGAAACGGGCTAACTAGAAAGTAGTAAGTCTCAGCGATCGCAGTTGCTTGAGTTTGCTTAAGCAACCAGGCTACAAACAGAGCTAATATTGTGACTGGTGTTTGCCAACCATATTTATCCCCCCAGCGATGCATTGTTATTTTTTAGTTGTTGGTTGTTAGTAAGCTTAGACGCATTTAAACTGCATTCTTCAATTCTGGTCAAGGCAATAGGCAAGAGGGAATAGGCAACAGAGAGTAGGCAACTTAGGTGATTCCAAGCTTAGCGATCTTGATTTTTATGGGCTCAAATCATTTGAGAGCGATCGCTAAATACACGATCGAGTCCTTTATCTTCCAGTACTCTACCTGTACCTAAAACAACACACTTTAGTGGTTCATCTGCAATATGGGTGACGATGCCAGTCTCCTGACTGATTAGATCGTCTAAACCTCTTAATAATGCTCCACCCCCTGCCAGAGTGATACCTCGATCGATAA
>JBFRWE010000447.1:0-7268 GCA_051439345.1 Xenococcaceae cyanobacterium | reverse complement strand
ACTGCTTTGAGTGTACCAGTTCAAATAATCATATCTGGTGATGAGGATTTACTGGTTTTAGGTCAATTTCAAAATATTCCTATTCTGACTACCAAACAATTTCTGGATAATTATCAATTCTGATACTTCTCCCAAATATATAAATCTTCTGGTCGATCGATATCATTTAAAGTAGTCAGATAATCAAATTCTAAACCTAACTTATTCGCAATATTAGTAGTTTGTCCTAAAACGCGATCGCTTCCCCAATCAATATCTACAAATAGTTCGGGAATCAAACGACTAAGACCAATTAAATAATAACCTCCATCTTCGGCAGAACCTAGTACTAAGTCTTTTTGTTTTAATAGCTCAAAAGCTTGAGTAAGTAAAAATTCATCTATATCTGGACAATCAATACCAATAGTAACAACTCTATTAATACCAGCAGCAAAAGCTTGTGCAAAAGCGGAGTGCATCCTCTCTCCCAAATCTCCTGTTTGTTGGGGATAGTAAGTAAGATTTTCTCCTAACCATGCCCTCATTAATTGTTGGTTTCCTCCTGCAAAGTGAAACTCTGAGGATACTGAACGAATTGACTGTAGTTTTTTAACTTGCTTTAAAGTATGCTCTGTTAGTTGCCGTTGTAGATTTGCTGCACCTTCTGCTCCCAAGGCTGGAATCATCCGAGTTTTGGTTTTACCTGGTTCTGGATAACGAGTAAAGACAATTAGAGTCTCAGTCATTTTATTAGTTATTAGTCATTGGTTATTCGTCATTCGGGGATTATATTAATTCTCATTACTAGATAGATGAGTATTTGAGAATTGGTATTAACCGCAATAAAAAACCGCCACTAGGTATTTGGCGGTCAGAATAAGCAATCGGAGGGTTCAATTTAATTATGATGAATCTGAAATAAGTTTTTGTAACCAATTTGACTAAATATGCACTGATAAGAGCTATTTTGCTGCATAAACTTTCATTGGCTCTTTAATAAACCGAATATAAAAGTGTTTGAAAGTAGAACGAAGGACACGGGGTAAACCAAAATCTATAGGCATTAGCGTATCGGGTAATTTCCAGTCTGTAACTCTCAATTCTTGGGGATGAGAGTAAGGAAAATCAATTTCTGCTAGTTCACTACACAAACCTAAGCGAGATTGAGCAACTAAAGTAGGAACGAGATCGGGGTCAACATTGAGAATTTCTACCATTGCCCTATCTAACGCAAAAACATCTGCTGAAGCACCCAAAACTCCCAAATTACAAGGCTCACCACCACTAGGGCCATTTCCTTCATGACCAATGATACCATCGATAATAGTTAAGTTAGGATCGATCGCACGAGCAGTTTCTACTAGCATTTCTCCAAAGCGATCGCTATTTTTACCAGCTTCCATATGCCACCAGGCTTTCATTTTACCTGGTACACAACCAAAAAGATTTTTTACCCCCAAAGTAATAGTTAATTGGGTATGGGATTTTACTTTAGGTAAATTAATTACTACATCTGCATCCATTGCTTCTTTGGAAAGACGCAAATGATTAAAATTTTCGCTAGCAGTGGAATATCTTTGACCGTGAAATTCGATAATGGGTAAATCTAATTCTGCTACTAAAGGTAGATAACCATTGGCTTTGGCTACTCCTTTAGCACTACCAAAAGCGGGACTATCTCCCAAAAAAGGTTTACCACCAACTTCTTTAACCAGTCGAGCTACACAGTAAACTATTTCTGGACGAGTGATACACTCTTTGGTAGGACGAGAACCAGTGAGTAAATTAGGTTTGAGTAAAACTCGATCGCCTTTTTTAACAAACGCTTTAATTCCTCCCAAAGGTTCAAGCAAATGCTCGATCGATGTACGTAAACTGGCTAATTCGTAAGATTGAGCAGGGATAAGACTAACTGTAGACATTTGGAATTGCATTACTTCGTTTATAGACACCTATAATTTATCCACATTTCTCACAAAACGCTGCCAATAGAGACATGAAATCATTGAAGAGAGACAATGACAATTAACATCTCCTTCTAACTCCTAACTCCTGACTTCCCTAAAATTGGATTTGATATCAGTCCTTATTCCCACAAACTACAATCAATTGGTTTGGTTGGATTGGAAGCTTTATCTTGTTTAAGTTGTTGAATAAATTTTTGATTAGCTACTTTGTCTGTTACCCATTTAAATTTATTTGCATCCCAGATTCCTTTATAAATAGCTTCTTCCCAGTGGCAAGCTGATTTGATTTGCGAAAAAGTGAGATTTGTCGATTCAATTAAGCTAGTGCCACGAAGGTTGGTACTGTAGAAATTAACACTGTCAAAATTAGCGCGATAAAAATAGGCTTTGGCAAGGTTGGCACGAGTGAAATTAGAATGATTAAAGTTAGTACGATAAAAGTGAGCCCCGCTAAGATTGGCACGATTGAAGTGAGACTTATTAAAATGGGCATTAGAAAGATACGCATTGCTAAGATCGGCATTAACAAGGTAAGAATTTTCTAAATGTGCATGGGAAAGATGGGCATTTTCGAGATCGGCATTTTCGAGATGAGCTCGATCGACTTGAGTAATAGCAAGATTGGCACTTCTAAGGTTAGCATTTTCGAGATGAGCTTTTTTCAAATTAGCACCTTCGAGATTGGCACTTTCGAGATGAGCTTTTTCTAAATGAGCATTACTGAGATTGGCACTGCTGAGATTGGCACTTTCAAGATGAGCATTTTCTAAATGAGCATTTTCTAAATGAGCATTCTTCAGATTAGATAGCCTTAAATTTTTTTTGGCTTTAACAAGTCTTTCCAAAGCAGAGATTGTTCCATAACATCTTTTTTTCTCAATGCAAGTTTGAATCAGTTTCTGATCTGCATTAAGTCTATTTTCTCTTAAAACAAAATATATTGAAATACCTAAAATGCCTGTACCCATGAGACCAATAATTAAGAATTTAAGCAGATTATTTTTCGATCGATGGATAGTTTCAGGTAAAAAATTCTCGTCTAATTCTGGTTGATTAATATTCATAATACAAATATGATTTAATATAATAAATCAATAACCTTTGGCTATATTCTTAAATCTCATTGTTACTTTAAGTGATTATATCCAAAAAAAGTTTGTATTCTCGGTAATCGTTGACAAAATTAACTCTAGTTTCCCGTTAAGGTCAAAACAATTAACTACTTACTACTGCTATACATTCAATTTCTACTAAAACATCTTTAGGTAAGCGAGATACTTCTACACAGGCACGGGCAGGGGCAGTTTCTTCATCAAAATATTGAGCATAAACTTGGTTCATAGAAGAAAAATTAGCTAAATCCGTCATAAATACAGAAGTTTTAACTACATTTTGCCAATTTGCTCCAGCTTCTTTCAGAATAGCTTCTATATTACCCATTACTTGCTCAGTTTGCTTGGCAACATTATTACCACCGACAATTTCTCCCGTTTGGGGATTTAGAGGAATTTGTCCAGCCACAAAAATCATTTTACCAGAAGTAGCGATCGCTTGATTATAAGGACCTACAGGTGCAGGGGCTGACTCAGTACGAATAACTTTTTTACTACTCATTGTTTCTCCTAACTATAGTTTCGTAAATAATCATAGCTATAATTAGGAGCAGAAAAGACTAAATTATTAACTAATCATGTTAGCGATAACAGCTACATTCATTCGCAAAACTTCAACCATCAATTCATAGTCAATCTTGTCAATAGTATCATTGGCTGTATGAATATTACTGTTGGCACTATCAGCACCTTCGATCGTTAGGACGGCGGGAATTCCCATTTCAATAAAAGGGACGTGATCGCTAGCAAAAGGATTAAGCGAAGTTTGCACAGTCAATTCTGTATATGTCTCTGCTGCTTCAATCAAAGCATCAATTATTGGTTGTGATAGGGACGCACCTTCAAGTAATACAGTGAAAGAGATGACATTAAATCAAGCGGATATGAGTGATAGGCTTGGTCGTAAAAACAAATTCGCTATAATCAGCTAGCGTATCAATGCCCAGAGAATTAAGGATGATTTCGGCGGCTAACCAGATTAAGGTTGTCTGTAATAATTTTTTCCATCTAATTGGCATGGGACTCGACCTTAGTTTCAGGAGGGGGAACTCATGTCTAAATAATTTGTGAGCAAATTAAAGGATATTTCCAGTCAAAAGTGAAATTTAAAGTAGTAAGAATCTAGAATTTTGGGTTGGTTGGAGTTGAGTAGATTGATTCAACTATTTTCTAAGCTCATTGTTCCAACTAGCCAGCCAATTTGCTTCGTCAAGATTACGGAGTTTTTGGTGAAGCTGTGGTCATTACTTAAGTATTTTCCTGGTTTGGGGCTTGAAGGCGATGTTTGAGAGCTTTGAGCCTGTGATTGTTCATCGAAATCAACCACATCGGTTTCCCAATGCTAATTCCTTATTCTTCAATTCTGGTCAAGGGAATAGGCAACAGAGAGTAGGCAACTTAGGTGAGTCCAAGCTTAGCACGATTCATTCTGCGCTAAGTTACAGTGAATTGCTATTACTAGTTAGTCGATCGAGACGATAAGCTTGTTCTATAGCTGCTTTTTCTTTGGCTCTTTGGGCAAATGGTTGCAATTGTTCAATTTCTATTCCGCTTAAAATACTTAAATTTTCTAGCTCGATGCCTTTACTCAACATTTCTACACACCAAGTTTGTCTTGCTTGCTTTAAGGTTGGTGGTTGAGCTTGAGGAGTAAGTAACCCGTTAGTTATAGTTTGCCACAGAGTTTCTAATTCTTCTTGAGATATAGGCTGTTGTTGCTCATTAATAAATAAAGCTGATTGCCGATCTTTGCGTATTTTTAGCCATTGAGTTACTGGATCGCTTTCAGAAAATCCATAACGTTTGCCTAAAATCCATTGATTAAGAGGAACTTGTCTAATGGCATCCTGATTAATCTGCAAAATACGTTGTCCAGATTCTCTAATACAGTGCGATCGCTCTAAGTTGATTACTTCTTGAGCCGATAAACCTGCTGCAAACAATACATATACTAAAGCATATTCTTGTCTTCCCTGTTTCTTTGCTTGTCGGAAAAGGGAACGGACTAAATTAGCAGGTAAATCTTGTATTGGCTCTCGCTCGAATTGCGGTAAGTGAGTTTTGGGGATAATATTGGTCTGGGTAGCAGTAACAATCGCACCGTGTAAAAACAATTCGACTAAGCTTGCTAAAAAATCCTCTCTTTCTAACCAAAGTTCATCTCCTTCGATAGTAGACTCAATGGTAAAGTAGCCCAGGAGAAGTCCATTCAGTAAACTTGTTAAGGTTTCTGGAGGAAAACGACTTTCTAATCCTTCTTTCGAGATCGCTTTAGCTAAATGTTTGGCTACATATTTATTTGCTTCTGTTAATCCTTGTCCCAATGCCAGACGATTTTCTGGTGGATATTGTCCTGCTTCCCCGACTACAGAGCGAACTAATTCAGGTACTTTTTCTAAAGCGTCTAAACTAACTTGGGCGTAATCTTCCAAAACTTGAGCCAAACTAGCTTTGGAAGTTGCTTGCTCTAATAAAGATTTCCCCAATTGAGCCAATACCGCCGAATCTTCCATCACCGCCAATAATAAGCCATGTTTGCTACCAAAATGACGGAATAACGTCACTTCATTTACTTGAGCGCGATCGGCAACGGCTTTAGTAGTAGTATCCGTAACTCCTCTTTCAGCAAATAAATCTAGTGCAGCTTCAATTAGACGGGTTTTAGTCGATTTCTTTCCAGCCGGCATAAACTAAAAATGTAAGTGTCGCTTGCAATATTTGTAAATACTTGTTACACTGCCAAATGTAAGTGATACTTACATATCTCTTCTCAATTATAACTAACCTTTCACCAAGTTGATGGGTGTGGTGCAATGAGATGCAAATAAACCCAGAAATTTAATCCTCGTATTTTTAAGGATAGAAATTAATGACACAAACGATAGTTGCCCCTGAGGGTAAGCAAAAGCTTGCTCTCTCCTGGATAAGTGTGGCTTTTTTTGCTGCATTTCACATTTTAGCTTTATTAGCACCTTGGTTTTTTTCATGGTCAGCTTTAGGTGTAATGGTTTTTCTCCATTGGCTAACTGGTAGCATTGGCATTTGTCTAGGATATCATCGGCTTCTAACTCACCGCAGTTTGCAAGTACCTCAATGGTTAGAATATGTTTTAGCTACTATAGGTTCTTTAGCTATGGAGGGAGGGCCTATTTTTTGGGTAGCAGGGCATCGTTTGCATCATGCTCATACAGAAGATATTGAAAAAGACCCCTATTCTGCTAAAAAAGGATTTTGGTGGAGTCATATACTGTGGTTACTTTATCCACAAAAGCAATTTTTTGAATACGAATCTTATCGTAAATACGCTCCAGATCTAGACAGACACGCTTATTATCGTTGGTTAGATAAGAAATCTAGTTTTCTATTCTTGCAAGTTATCTTGAGTCTATTTTTATATGCTTTAGGTGGTTGGTCTTTTGTCATCTATGGTACATTCCTCAGAGCCGTATTACTCTGGCATAGTACTTGGCTAATTAATTCCGCTAGTCATATTAGAGGATATAGAACTTTTCCTGCCGATGATAATGCCCGTAATCTTTGGTGGGCTGCTATTTTAGCTTATGGAGAAGGTTGGCACAATAACCATCATGCTCATCCTCGTGTTGCTAAAGCTGGATACAAGTGGTGGGAGATTGATATGACTTGGTGGGCAATTCAAGTATTGCAAGTATTAGGTTTAGCTAAAAAAGTTGTCTTGTAATTTTTATTCAAGATTATAAAAAAAAGCGGTAAGTTTTTTTCTAATTGGAAAGCTTATCGCTTTTTACATAGCAATTCTCAGTTTATTGAGGTAAAGTCTAACATCCTGATTTTTGCTAATTGTGAGACAGTTGCGGTGCGGGGGTTCCCCCCGTTGAGCAAACTGTCGAACCCGTAGGGCTAATAGCTAATTGTGTACCTCACCAATTTGAGAAACGCTATAGTAATACTTAGCTTAATTTTCTGCCAAAAGGAAACAAGGCTAAAGGAATTAGCTTAAAATGTTGCAAAGCAAAGGGAATGCCAATAATTGTGATAGCCAACAATAAACCTGAGACTAAATGAGCTAGAGCAATTTCCCAACCGATAAAGATAACCCAAAGAATATTAAAAACTGTATTAAGCAAAGTCCCAGCAGATGGGGTAACTACAATCTCTCGACCAAAAGGAGTCATGGTTGCTACCCCTAGCTTAATTGCTTGTTGACCAAAAGGAATACCAATAATGGTTA
>JBFRWE010000446.1:0-5620 GCA_051439345.1 Xenococcaceae cyanobacterium | reverse complement strand
TCGTAAACTGCACTAAAATTAGTTTCTTGCTGTAATTGGGCATAAATATCGCTTAAATCTTTACCTGACTCCACTACTGCCTCTAAAACATATAAAGCAGAGAGTAAAGCATCTCTTTCAGGAATATGAGTACCATAGCCAATACCCCCAGATTCTTCCCCACCGACTAAAACTTCTGTCGATAACATGCGATCGGCAATATACTTATAACCAATGGGAGTTTCATGTAATTCTAGACCATATAACTTAGCTAGACGAGGAAATAAATCTGAACCACTGACAGTTTTGACTATTTCTCCTGTCATTCCCTTCCGTTTTGCTAAATGTTCAATCAAAATAGGGATCAGAATTTGTGAACTGAGGAAATTACCTTGACCATCTACCGCAGCAATGCGATCGCTGTCTCCATCAAAGACTAAACCGACTCTAATGCTCTCAGGATATTGGTTAGCTGCCTCTTTAATCGCTTTAAAAAGAGCAGAAATATATTTGGGCAAAGGTTCTGGTGCGCCACCATCGAAAAGAGGATCGCGATCGCTATTAATCTCTTCAATGGGACAACCCAAAAGTCTTTCTAAACCACTAGCTGCTGCACCATGCATAACATCAGCATAAACTCTCAGTTTCCCTGACTCGATCGCACTTCTAATAACAGGAATATTAACTTTAGCTTGTAAACCAGCACAATAACTAGACCAAGGCTCAAATAATTCTAGCTTTCCTGGCGAGCCAGTAAAAGAAGGAGGATTGGGTAATAAAGCTTCAATTTGCTTAGTGATTTCTGGGGCAACCGAACCCCCAAAAGCTCCTTTTACTTTCAAACCCAAATAAGATGCTGGGTTGTGACTAGCCGTTAAAACCAAAGCACCCAAGGCATTCTGGCTTTTTGCTGCCCAACTAAAAGCAGGAGTAGGAGCATAAGACTGAGACAATACAACATCAAATCCTGCGGATTGTACTGCTTCTGCTGCCACTTTAGCAAAATCTTCGGCCATAAAACGGCGATCGTAACCCACAATTACCTGACGATTATTGGTTGTACTGCCATAATTATCGGCTAGAACCTTTGCTGCTAGAGGTGCTAGCATTGCCACTCTCTCAAAAGTAAAATCGGCAGCAATGACCCCGCGCCAGCCATCGGTACCAAATTTAATGGGATTGATAGTAAAAGGCATAAAGCTAAATATTAATAGATTAAATAACTTTTTTTAGATTAGCTTCTTCGCTCCAATTTGAAAACAAAGTAAACCATCGAAGTTACTTTTACACTTTTTCTTGATTTGAATTCTTACTCTCAATTTCATCTAGTTGTAGATTTTGTAATAAATTCTGCAATTTCATACGCTCAATGTAGGGCCAGCCCCCTTTTTCTTCTATGTCCTTAACTAATTGATACAAATCGTTGCGGGTTTCTGGTAAAGAAGGCTCAAACATTTCTGTACGGATTTGACGATGGATTAACTCCAGACTTCTTAGTATAGATAAGAGAAAGAGACTATCTTGTCTTTTATTGTTGGCTATAGACCATGTCTTACTGAAAATTTCTTGTAAGGCATCATCTGGGACGTTTGACTTTAAATCCTGCTCACAATCCATAGGAAATTGACTATACAAGTCTTAACTAAACTTTTTTAGACTATCATTTTCAATGATAAGCTGATTACCCCCGCTTATGATTAATAAAATACATTCAGCCTGAGATTTTTTTTTTGATTGAACTATGGGTAGTGTCTATTTGGTAGAGTAGATACCAATCAGATTAGATGAGCTTGACGAGTAGCCTATTTTGTCTAATTCTTCGCGCTCGATGTTAAATCTAAAGTTAAAAAATTGAGGTTGACCATGAGGTATCGTGCATTGATTGCTGCCTTTTTGGCATTATGCTTAGGGGTACTAACAGCTTGTAGTGAAAGTCCAACAAATATCAGTAGAGATCAATTAACTTATGATGATATTCTTAATACTGGATTAGCTAATAGTTGTCCCCAAATATCAGAAACAAGTCGGGGTTCAATACCCATCGATCCCAGTCAAACATATGTTTTGACCGACCTATGTGTAGAACCACAGGAATATTTTGTTAAAGAAGAGCCTACTAATAAACGCAAAGAGGCTGAGTTTATCCCTGGTAAAATTTTAACCAGATATACTTCTACTTTAGAGCAAATTACTGGATTAATCTCCTCTGACTCTAAAGGAGTTTTGACTTTTAAAGAACAAGACGGAATTGATTTCCAGGCAATTACAGTTTTACTTCCTGGTGGAGAAGAAGTGCCTTTTCTCTTCACTATCAAAAATTTAGTTGCTACTAGTGAACCTGGTTATAAATCAATCAACTCTTCAACTGACTTTACAGGAGAGTTTACAGTTCCTTCCTATCGCGGACAAGTTTTTCTCGATCCTAAAGGTCGTAGTATGGCTAGTGGATACGACAATGCTGTCGCTCTACCAGCAAGAGCAGATGATGAAGATTTCACTCGCGCCAATGTCAAAGAATTTGTAACTCGCACAGGAACAATGTCTTTGAATGTTACTAAGGTAGATAGCAAAACAGGAGAAATTGCTGGCGTTTTTGTTAGCGAACAACCTTCAGCTACAGACTTAGGGGCTGAAGAACCAGAAGAAGTAAAAGTTCAGGGAATTTTTTATGGTCGAATTGAGCCAGCAGTGTAATATTATTCAGCAATTTTATCTGTTTAATCAGTAGGCTGAGTTGAATTTAACAATAGATTAAATACAAATTATTTAGGGGTAAATAACCCCTTTTTTTTATGAAATAAGTGTAATTATTCAAGACTACTTTCTATTCTTGCGTGTTTCCACTCACCGCTTTAAATAAAGTTAGTAGCTTTGAGTATTAATTGATTTTAGCTTAATAAAAAAAGAATAGTATAAATGCTGTTGTACTTAATCGATAGAGAATAATAAGCTTTATTTAGTTGAAATTGAATCTAATTATTTATTTGAAAATTTATTTGTGATTTAAATCACTATAAATTCAGTCTTAAACTAAAAGTTTTTCCGCTTTCGATTAGGGATTATCAGATGAAAACTTGTCTCGATCAAGATATTAAAATTACTAGTTTAAATCTTTTTCAAAAATATCAAAAAACACAAAATGCCCAGATTCGCAATCAAATTATGGAGTTGAATTTTGGGTTAGTAAAAAAAGAAGCCTACCACTGGACTAATAAATGTAATGAAAATTATGATGACTTATTACAAGTTGGCTCTCTTGGTTTAATTAGAGCGATCGAACGATTTAATCTTGATAAGGGTCATGCTTTTAGTTCTTTTGCCATTCCCTATATCCGCGGTGAAATACAACATTATTTAAGGGATAAAAGCTATACTGTCCGTATTCCTCGTCGTTGGTTAGAGTTAAGGCAACAATCTAACTCTTTTATTAGAAATTTTCGTGAGCGTTTTTATCGTCAACCTACAGATTCAGAAATTGCTCAATTTTTAGAAATTCCCTTAAAAGAATGGCAAGATATTAACTTGGCTTATCAAAATAGACAGCCCATAAGCTTAGACGTTTCTGTTAATAATGACAACGATACTTCTACTAGTTTATGCGATCTTGTTCCCGATCCTCAGCATCGTAGTTTTCAATTAGCCTATGAAGACCGTATTCGTCTTCAACAAGCTTTATCTGAACTAGAAGACCGAACTCGAAATGTTTTAGAGTTTGTTTTTTTACAAGATTTAACTCAAAAAGAAACTGCTAGAATTTTAGGAATTAGTGTAGTAACTGTCTCTCGCCAGCTAAAAAAAGGTGTTAACTTACTGAAAAAATCTATGCAATCAGAATAATTTTAATAATTAACCCTCTGGCTGATATTAGAACTAGCTGCTATCTTGGAATCGGCAATTAAGTACTTTGATGACCAGTAAGCTATTTCGAGGTTTTTACTTACCCAGCCTTGAGGGATTAGTTATGAAAAAAATTACATTATTAGGATTAGTAGCTATCTTAGCTATTGCTGTTGAGAGTTGTTCTTTTCTATCTCAATTTTCTGCTTTAGATAATCAAGAGGCTAAAACTCCAACATCTTCTACTGCTAATACTACTAACAATTTAGCTGAGAACGAAAACCAGCCTGAAAAATCCGCAGAAGCGTCAAATATTCCTCCATCACCAAGGATTAGTGGGTTAATTCCTGCTACTAATCCCGATATACGAGTAAGTGGCAGTATTCGAGGAAGACAAGACCCTTTTGCTTTAGTTAACATACAACCACAAATAGAAAAAGTCGAAACAGACGAAATATCCAGAAATAGTGAACCAAGACCGCCTCGTTCTAGAAGAGATAAGAATGACTCTAAAGGTATCACTGGTGTTCCCACCATAGATAGTTTGGGCGATCGGGCTAAAAATAGTGAATTATTACCGTTATTAGCAGATCGGGTTATCATTACTGGCATAGTAAAACTAGATGGTATAACCAAAATAATTGTCAAAGCCCCTGAAGAATCTTATACTCGCCATGTAGGTGTAGGGGAATATTTATCTAATGGACAAATTCTGGTTAAAGGCGTTGAAGGAGTTAATTCTGCAACACCTAAAGTGGTCTTAGAACAAAAAGGACAAGAGATTAAGAAAGGAGTCGGAGAACAACCAACTACAGAAGAAGACCCAGAATCCGAGTTTACAGCCCAAGGAATTAATAAATTACCAAGCAAAACCTTAAATAATTCCCATAATTGGCTGCCTAATTTCTGGTCACAGAAATTAAAGGATATTGACCAACTCCCGCGACTGAAGTACGCGGGATTCGAGGCTCAAACAAGAGTAGCAACTTGGGGTTGACTTACACTCTCTAACCTTAAGGTAGTAGTCCCTACCTTTAAAATCACCTTACTTGCGTTTAAATCCCTTTTATGGCTAGTGGAGCAGCAAGGACAGACCCATTTTCTAACCTTTAAAGGAAGCTCATCTAGAACATAGTCGCAGACGGAGCAAGTCTTACTACTGGGACACCACTGATTTATGTAGCTGACTACTTTGTTCTTTTTCTCGGCTACATATTCCAAGATTTTGAGGAATTGAGAGAAAGCCAAGTCACTTACTTTTCTACCCCATAATCTCTGCATTCCTTTGAGGTTGAGTGTCTCGAAGTAGAGAAAATCCAACTTATCTGTTAGTTCGTGGGCTAGTTTCCAGAACCAATCAGTCCTGCGATTAACTACTTTCTCATGCACCCTGACCAGATTTTTTCGGGCTTTTTCTCTATTCTTAGAACCTTTTTTCTTGGTGGAATGTTATGCCATTATTTTACAAGAGATGAAAGCCTTGATATGTAAAGAGTTGATGTCAAAAGTATATACTTTTGACCGCGCTGCATCAAGAATCGCTTTCTCGTTTTCATCTCCGAGATACATCATCGGAGCTTTCAACTGCGTTTATTATCGTAAGAATAATTAAAGATAGATACAGGGTCAGCACAGAAAGGCTGGGTAATTTATAAAATATCTAGGAAGAAGTGAATTCCCAAGCTAATATACTAATGACCAAAAAATCAGAACTGTTAGAAGCGATCGCTGGTAAAAATAGAGGCTTATTAGCTAGTGAAATCGATAATGTTAAAGTCCTTTCTGCCATACAACAATTAGAAGA
>JBFRWE010000445.1:0-3455 GCA_051439345.1 Xenococcaceae cyanobacterium | reverse complement strand
GCTTTTAGCTTTTCTCCTAAAGCAACATTTTCCTGTATGTTGCCCAGATAAGTTTTGGCAATTTCAGTCATTTGGGAATATGGGGTAAAGAAGATCGATCGTGCAGACGACGCACACAATTTAGAGCATACTGAAGATATTTTTTGAGAACACGAGTATTATTGCCTAAGCCTCTAACCAGCAAACCCTTGTTATGGGGCAAAATAGAACTAGCAATAATCGTATCAGCACAATTAGCAGTTTCTATATTTTCTAGCTGTTGACTTAATAGTTTTAGGTCTATTTCAGACGAAATAACCAATAAATTAGCGAGTACTGGTTTAGCAGCAAATAGACTACTGGCTGTAAAAGGATTAAGTTTACCTTCTAGATGCATAGCATCAGTAACATATAATTCTCCTGTAAGAGAGGTTATCCGTAAACGATTATAATAGTGGCGAAATTGGTAAAATTCCCCTCTGGCTAATCTTCCTGGGACAATAATCTCACTTAAACACAGTTGAGCAGTAGGATGAATTTTGATATCGATCTTTTGTTCTAAAGCTGCATCGGTAAAGAGAATAAGTGGTTCACTAATCAATTCTAAATTAGCCTTTTCTCCTAGCTCAATTTGATAATTAGTTTTGGCAAGAGAATTATGATTAGGCATCGGATGAACTTTAGTAGCAGCTTGATCGGTGAGATAAAGATTAGTACTAGCTGCTAATTGTAGAGATATTCCTAACTCATCTCCTGCTAATAACCCTGGTGAGCTATTCATAATATAGAGATAAGCGTCATTAGGATGGGCTTTATCTAGTCTGAAAATAGGAGATAGACGAAAAGGATAACTGGTATATTGATGACTAACAAAAGTAAGATTTGTAAGATCGCGATTTAATATTAGTTCTAAATTTGGAGTTTTTGATAAGTACTTGAGCAAAACTATTTACACACTTATTACTTATTACCTATTACCTACCTTCATCAATTGGTTATGGATAAAAAAATAGAGTGAGCTTTAACCCACCCTATCTAAATATAATACTACTGAGATTAACTAGCTAGCTTTGTACCAAGTAATATCTCGATTCTTAGTAGCCCAGAACATTTGATGAATTTTTTGAACTGCATCCATTAGTTCATTGGCGTGTTCAATACTTACTTCTACTTTACAAGCAGAACAAAGTTTAGCTGCTTTCCAAAAAGTATCGTGTAGATCGGGATATTGCTCTAAGTGTACAGGTTTAAAGTAGTCTGTCCACAGGATGAGTAACTCTTTTTTAGTGAGTTGAGCTTGTTCTTCTTTAATCGCTACATAGCGAGAAAAAGTATTGTTGTAAGCAATCATACCTGCTTTATCGCCAGCAGCAGGTACTTCTAAATCCATTAGCTTTTTAGTCATAGACACTACTGCTTCAGCAGCGACTCGCGCAGAAGAAGGATCGTAGACACCACAAGGTCCGTCGCAGTGAGCATGAACTTCTGGGGCAGGAAATAAATTTTTGATTTTGGCAATAGCTTGCTTCAACATACTACCTATACAGTTCCTTTGTTTATCTTTAGAAGTGGTTGAATATAGATATCAAGTCAGAACTTGATAGACTATCTAAGTCAGAGGGGGATGTTTATAGATGGTATTGATTAACCACAACTACATAATTATCCCCCCTTACCCCAATCTAGCTTAGTTCGATCGAGCTTCCTTTGCAAGATGTCTGGAAATGATCGGCAATAATTAGAATTTCGTTGGTAAGCAAGAAAAGACAAAATATATTAATGTTAAGAAATATGTAGACAACTAATCGATCGATTATATATATTTATCTCAACCCATGGATAGTAAAGACTTAGCTCAATATATAGAAGCAACTGATGGAATATCTAAGCCTTGGTTGTTAGTTCAATTACGACTTAAGAAACTACAAGAACAAAAAGACACTATGCCACCAGGAGAGTATTTACAGCAATTACAAGATATTCAAGAAGATCTTATGAAGTTAGGAGAATGGTGGAAAGGAAGAGAAAAGGAGGTATTTTAAGTTTAGTAGTTAGTAGTTCTTAGTTCGTAGTTCGTAGTTAGTAGTTAGTAGTTCGTAGCAGAAAACGAAATTTTAATTAAAGCCATGCCTAAATATGTTATGTGGGGTAGTTATTGCGAAAATGCTTTAGAAAAAAGAACTCCTTATCGTCAAGATCATTTAAGTGGTCTGACAGGACAAAAGGAGAAGGGTATCTTGATTACTCTGGGACCAACTAAAGACAATACTCAAGTTTTTGGCATTTACGAAGCAGAAAATGAAGCAACTGTGCGTCAATTAGTAGAAGCAGACCCCTATTGGCAAAATGGAATTTGGACAGAGTATGAAGTGAAAGAATGGATACAAGCTTTTTAAGTACTTAGACATAATTTTAATTACACATTTTGCTTTCGTACGTTCCCTGTTCCCCGTTCCCTATTCCCGATCTAAACCAGGAAATTAATTTTATCCAACTGCTTAGCAAGTTCACTATTCTCAAGTTAAACTCCATGACACTTTCTATATTTTTCCCCACTACCACACCAACAAGGAGCGTTACGTTTCGGTATTGTTCCAGGTAAAATTTCACCTTCTAAATAAAACCATTTATTATCTGTTTTAATAAACTTAGAAAGTTCGTGGAGTTGTCCTGGTTCATTTACTTGATAAACAGCTTCAAATTCTACATAACCGATCGCGTCATTTTTTTTACCTTTATTAGTATTAATGATAGTTAGACTCAACCATTGAGTATTATTAATACTTTTAGTTAATTCTGCGCGATCGCTTTTTGTCCTTTTATCGGGATGAAGGGTAGCAATTAGATAATCAATATTACCTTGACAAAAAGCTGCATAACGCGATCGCATTAGTTTTTCGGCTGTCTCTGGATTTTTCTTGCCTGTTAGATAAATCCAACAACAATATCGATATGGTTTTTTACTTCCACAAGGACATAACTCTTTAGGCATGATACCTTTTTTATTGTCTTCTCTATTTATTCTCGATTGAAAGCTATTGTTAGTCTTAACTTGATATTTTTCATTCATGCTCCTTCTAGTACTTTAGCCTCAGACGAGGCTATTTTTTTTGGGAAAGTTATCAGCGATCGAACTATCTGTATTTGGTGGGCAATCAATTTGCTGGGCATATAGCGGTTCTCGAATTAGTGAAATACACCTTGGTTAAGATAAGTTCGGAATTCGGAGTTCGGAATTCGGAAAATTTTGTATCTCATCTATTTGAGAACCGCTATATTTTTATTTTGACTGTTTTATTTTGCCCACCCTACGGCTTTTAAACTATTGGCTTAAACCAAATTCTTTTGCTGCTGGTAAAAAGTTTTTATTTTCATGACTGGGACGACTAAGTTTGATTAAGGCAAAACGTTGCAAAGGAGTTAAACTCTTCCATTGCTCTTGAGTTATGGCAACATCAACCTCACTTGCCTTTTGC
>JBFRWE010000444.1:0-4053 GCA_051439345.1 Xenococcaceae cyanobacterium | reverse complement strand
GTTTTTGGGTCTCCTTCTTTGACAATCTTGTTAACTTTACTCGTCGCGATCCCCAGTTTTTCCAATAGCTGCTCGATTTTTGCCTCGGCTTCCTCTATACTTTCTTGTTCTTCTTTTTTGGTTGTAGGGGAAATAACCCTTAATATAGAAATTTCTGAACCACTAATTGCGGGGAGATTTATCAAAGTTTTGAGCATATCTTGAGCATTATCTGCACCGGAATCAGCATATAAAATTTTCTTGAGCATCGCTAAACCCACTATTATTAATTGCCTTTCAAATTGTCTTTATTTCTAGATTACAGTTAATTTAATCGCTTCAGAATATAGTTAGGGATGAAACTTAACAACTGCTGTGCCAGAAATTCATTGTCCAAAAAACAAAGCTCGATCGAGTCTAGTCGAACCCTGCTTAAAAAAATATATTGATAGATTGATAACATCCCGAGTGTAATTGCTTATTATTAATAGTGGGTAACAAAACTTAAATAATATACATGATTGTCTCTTCTCTAAAATTCGGGGATGTTAAAAAATTCTTACAAGAAAAAATTCTGTTTGGTAACGAACCTAATCCAGAATTAGCAGCTATTTTAATCGTCTATTTTGTCCAAGGAATATTAGGACTAGCCCGTTTAGCAGTTAGTTTTTTCCTTAAAGATGATTTGGGGTTAACACCAGCAGAAGTAGCTGCCCTCACTGGTATTGCTGCTTTGCCTTGGGTTATTAAACCTGTCTTTGGTTTCTTATCTGATGGTCTACCTTTATTTGGATACCGTCGGCGACCATATCTAATCCTCTCAGGTATATTGGGAACTTTATCTTGGTTAGCATTAGCAACATTAGTTGATAATGCCTGGAGCGCAACAATTGCTCTTCTTTCAACTTCTGTCTCTGTAGCCGTCAGCGACGTAATTATTGATTCTTTAATCGTAGAAAGAGCGAGAAAAGAATCTTTAGGGCAAGCAGGTTCATTACAATCTCTATCGTGGGGTTGTTCCGCTTTAGGTGGTTTGATTACTGCTTATCTGAGTGGCTGGTTATTAGAGCATTTTAGCAATAGCGTGGTGTTTGAAATTACCGCTACTTTTCCTCTGCTAATCTCTGCCGTTGCTTGGCTAATTGCCGAAGAGAAAATTACTCCTTCTGCTGATAGTAACAACAAACCCATAATTGTGGAGCAAATTCAACAACTTTGGGGTACCATGCGACAAAAGTTTATGTGGCTTCCTGTTGCTTTTCTGTTCCTTTGGCTAGCCACACCGACAGCAGATTCAGCGTTTTTCTTTTTTGTCACCAATGAATTAGGATTTGAACCAGAATTTTTAGGTAGAGTACGTTTAGTAACTAGTTTTGCCTCTTTGTTAGGTATTTGGCTATTTCAAAGTTTTCTCAAAGATGTTCCCTTTCGTAAGATTTTGGCTTGGAGTACTGTAATTGCTTGCGCTTTAGGCATGACCAGTTTAATCCTTGTTACTCATACTAACCGAGCCTTAGGTATTGACGATCATTGGTTTAGTTTGGGAGATAGTCTTATTCTGACAGTAGTAGGACAAATTACCTGGATGCCAGTTTTAGTTCTTTCCGCCCGTCTTTGCCCAAAAGGAATCGAAGCAACTCTCTTTGCCTTACTGATGTCAATTTGGAATCTATCAATGCTGCTTTCTCAGGAATTAGGAGCATTACTTACTAGTTGGTTAGGAGTGACTGAAACTAATTTCGATCGACTTTGGCTACTCATTGTAATTACCAATTTGTCCACACTTTTACCTTTACCTTTTTTGGGTTGGCTACCAGCAGGAGATCCCCAAACAGAACAAGATACTATTACTAGTAATCAATCTCTCCCACCAGCAGAAGCCTTAGAACATCATCTTGCTGGTTCAATGGTAGAAGCACAAATGATGCCCAATCTAGTTCCTGAATTTGTGGTTAATAAGTTACCTCAAGAGGAAAATAATAACTAAATACTAATCTAAAAAACGCAAATAATTTAATAATTTAATGGATTCAATTGAAGTTACAGGAATTCGCGCCTATGGGTACACTGGCTATTTACCAGAAGAGCAGGTTTTGGGACAGTGGTTTGAAGTAGATTTAGTTTTATGGTTAGATTTGACTTCTGCTGGTAAGAGTGACAACATTGATGAAACCCTTGATTATCGTCAGGCGATCGATCTAGTTAAGGAACAAATCACTACAGCTAAGTTTGCTTTAATTGAAAAATTGGCTGCTACAATCACTGAAGAAATTTTGCGTATTAAAAAAGTACAAAAAGTTCAAGTTAAATTATCTAAACTTGCTGCTCCCATTCCTGATTTTGGAGGTAAAATTACTATAACTATTACTAGAACTAAAAAATAATATTTCCATTATAAATAAAAGCAAATCTCGCCATCATAACGCTTATTAATTGAATTTTGCAATCAGTAAAATTACTGAAAAATTAAGCAGATAACTATCATTTTTGGGCAATTACGACCAAGAAGATTGATAGGTTTATCTGCCAAATTTGTATTAATAAGCTATGTCTAATAAAGATGAGTTATTAGACATAGCTAAATGATCGGCATAATATAATGGAAATCACCTTTCAATGAAGAGAAAAATTACACTTTTTTTTACTCCTTTATGGTTATATCTTAATCAGCCCTTGTTTGATAATAAGTCTATATGGGATTTAAAATTTTTTTGGTATTTATATAAAGTTCAATTACTGCGTAAATGTTGGGACAAAGAATTTTCACCCAAAGGTAGCACTCATCCTCAATAAGGAAGAAAACATGATTAATAGTGGCGATTTTCCTAACTGCCACTAAGTTAATATTCAGTTTAGATAATAAATCTAATGTTGCCCTTAAGAAGGTCGCTGACAATTTAAAATAAGCTGCGTTTGAGGAGTCTGAGTATCTCCTGCAAAGATATCAGATATTTTTAGGCTTCCTCCCATAGTTTCCAATAAAGTTCGAGATAAGAGCAGTTTCATTCCAGGAGACAAGGTAATATCTTGACTAAACTCTTTAATTTGCTCTAAATCTATTTTCGCTATTTCCTGAGAAGAATTAATCCCTGCTTGCCAAATTTCTGGTGAGCAATCAAGCTTAATTATAATTCTGTTCATACCTGATTCAGAAAGAGCATCAGCAGTCACTTGAATTGTTCCATCTCTCATTATAGAAATGGCACTATCAATTAAATGAACAATTGACTGTACTAGACGAGTATGATCTGCATATACATAAAGTTGCTCTTCTGGAGAAATAATGTTCAGTTTGAGGTTGCGATTAGCAGCTTGAAGATGAGTTAAGTGATGAATATAGTTAAAAAGATCTTCTATAGGAATAGATTCTAAGATTAGCTTGTTAGTGCCGTATTCAGTTTTAGATACAGTTACAATCTCATCAATCAGTTTCATTAACTTTAAGGCTGATTGATACGCCTGAGCAATAAACTCTTTTTGTTCTTCTGGACTTTCACAAAGATCGGATAAAATTAACTGGTGTAGTCCAATTAAACTACTCAGAGGCGATCGCAACTCGTGAGAGGTTCGCGCTAGAAAGCTAGCCTTAAACTGACTCATTTGTGCTGCCATCTGATAAGCAAGCTTAGTCTCTTTCAGTTCTTTCTTTAAATCATCTATTTCACTCATCATAAATTCTAAGTTGACCGAGTCTGAAACATTATGCTGGAGGACGTGATTCTGTAATAGTCTAGATAATTTTGACACATAGTTTGGGTATATCAAAAGTTATAACTGCTGTACAACCGAAAAAGGAAAATCTTCTTTATTATTTACAGAATCAAGAAGATTTTCTGTTTGTTTAATTTCTAAATCTAGAGTTTCCTAAAAGCGACTTAACTTAATCACCTTAGTCTTTAAGTCGCCTTTCTGCTCTTTCTACTTCAAGACTCCTGCTAAGATATTCTTAACTTGGTCGCCTCCCTGATTTTGTGCAAAAGAAAGAATTACTGGAACAAACTGGCTAACCATAGCAGGATTTAAGCCTAACTGAGTAAACCCACCAGCTAAGGCTGCTAGATTAGCTACGTTGCC
>JBFRWE010000443.1:0-17977 GCA_051439345.1 Xenococcaceae cyanobacterium | reverse complement strand
GGTGTATTCGGTGGTTCATTATTCTCCGCCATGCACGGTTCTTTGGTAACTTCTTCCTTAGTTCGTGAAACAACTGAAACTGAGTCTCAAAACTACGGTTACAAATTCGGACAAGAAGAAGAAACTTACAACATCGTAGCTGCCCATGGTTATTTCGGAAGACTTATCTTCCAATACGCTTCCTTCAACAACAGTCGTTCCTTACACTTCTTCTTAGGAGCATGGCCAGTAATCGGCATCTGGTTTACAGCTATGGGTATCTCCACTATGGCTTTCAACCTAAACGGATTTAACTTCAACCAATCCGTAATGGACTCCCAAGGACACGTAGTCAACACTTGGGCAGACATCTTAAACCGTGCGAACCTCGGTTTTGAAGTAATGCACGAAAGAAACGCTCACAACTTCCCTCTAGACTTAGCAAGTGCTGAAGCTGCTCCTGTAGCTCTTACTGCTCCTTCCATCAACGGCTAAGGTTCAGATCTAAGCAGGAATCTTGATTTCCAGATATCTTTTTAAATAATCAGAAAAAGAAGTCTTCCCTACAAGGAAGGCTTCTTCTTTGTATTTCCTATAATTTGGTATCAGGTAGAAATTCTCCACTGGTCTAATATATCTTTTATAAAAGCTTCCTCAACCCAAGTTTTAACTACAACTGTTAAAGGAAGAGCGAGTAATAAACCAAGAATACCTAAAGTTTTTGCAAAAAAGATTTGAGCAGTTAAAGTTAAGGCAGGTAATAAAGATACTTGCTTTGCCATAACTGTGGGAGAAAACCAATAAGTTTCTAAATTTTGAATAATAAAGTACCAAATAATCACTGCCAAAATTTTCCAAGGAGCTTCTAAAACAGCAATCATTAAAGGAAAGATAACACTAAGAGCAGGACCGATATTAGGAATAAAATTTAATATTCCTGCTAAAAGTGCATGAGCTAAAACTAAACGAACTTGAATAATAGCTAACCCAATACCACTAGTAATACTAATAAATAGACAATTTAAAGCAATACCACTAAGCCAATTACCTAATGCTGTTTCTGATTTAGTTAATATTTTGTCTGCTCTTCTTCGGTAAAAAGAAGGAAAAAGTGTTAGTAAAAATCGTCGATATCTTTGGGGTTCAACCAGCATCATGATAGTTAACACAAAGACTAAAATAAGCTGTAAGATAATAGTCAAAGAATTAGAAAAGAACGAGAAGAAATTAGTCAATAATTCTTGCAAAGATGGTAGTTGAGCAATTAAGTCTTTTCTACTCGGTAAAGGCGGTAAAAATTCTGGCAACTTTTGTTGAAAGAGATCGACTTCTTTATCTACCTTATTCCATACTGAGGGTAATAATTCAATTAGGTTTTGAAACTGTTGAATAAAAGGAGGGATAATTAGCCAGATAAATAAAACAACAATCAAGAAGCTTAAACTAAGGGTTATACTAAGAGCTAAAGAACGAGTAATATTGAATTTTTCAAACCATTTAACCAAACGATTTAAAGCAGTTGCTAAAATGATTGCTGTAAAGATTAGTAACAGCAATTGGCGAATTTGCCAAAGAATGAATAAGGAAATAATTAGTAGAGAAAAACCTAAGCACTGCTTAAAGTTCACCAGCTTCTTTACTCCAAGAATAATTGAGTTTTTAGTTCGACATCAAATTAAGCTTGAAAACTAGAGATTACTTTCATCCTTTAACTTAAATAAATCATTTCAATTGTTACAGAAAAAAATCAGTTGCGGTAGATAATCTGGTTTTGTCGCCCAAAATGGGAGTCCCTAAGCATTATTACAGTCACAAGTAATAATACTCGAATCTTCTTTATGGGGTGACAAAAAACCTGCAAAGTAGTCACAGCCAGGAATAGAGAAAACAACAATTGCCAATATTATTAAAACATATTTCTGAAAGATATTTCGCCTCTTTATACATAGTGTTAAACCATTTTTTTCAATTCTAAGATTTGCATAATTCTCATAAACTCAACACATATATAAGATAAGTACGCAAAGTTTAAATTTCCCTATACGTAGTTATTGTCTGCGGAAATAGTTTAACAAGACGAAATCCAGAAATTAACGTCTAAGTACAATTTTCCTAAGTGTTTGACTCGCCTTAATTATTAAGTGAATAGATGCTGAATTATGAAAAAAATCTTAATTCTGGAAGCAAATCCCCATAAGGAGCTTGATTTGAATAAGGAAATTCGCGATCTTGAAGATGTCATACAACAATCGCGCGATCGCGAACAATTTCAGATCAAAGTCTGTTTAGCTGTTCGTTCTGAAGATATTCAGCAAAGAATCTTGGCTTTTGAGGCTCAAGAACCCCAAGATTCGCCAATGATTGTTCATTTCTGTGGACATGGTACTGGAGAGCAAGGTTTAGTATTTCGGGATAAAAAAATTAGTACTGATGCTCTGTCTAATTTATTGGAGTGTTTTAAAAATAAGGTAAATTGTGTAGTACTTAACGCCTGTTATTCAGAGGTTCAAGCTAATGAGATGATTAAACATGTCAAATATGTAATTGGCATGAAACAGGCAATACAGGATAAAGCTGCCCTTGCTTTTTCGATTGGCTTTTATCGTGCTTTAGGCTACGGAAAATCGATTGAAAATGCGTTTAAATTTGGCTGTAATTCTATACAGTTAGCCATTTCTGAAAGTTCTAAAAGCCGAGAGGCGATCGCTTCAACAATAAGAAAGTTAGTACCAACAGATTCGGTTAAAGAAACTCCAATTACTCAAGAACATTTAAAACCTATTTTAAAAAAAGATGAACAAGAAGCACCAGATACTGTTGAGTTAGAAACACCAGAAGGTAAAGTTTCAATTAAGTCTAAATTTTATAGCCAACGAGAAATAGAAGAAAAAGCATACCAAGCTCTCGAAAAAAAAGGCGAATTTATTCGGATAAAGTCTCCCAAGCAAATGGGAAAAACTTCATTGGTAGACCGCTTATTAGATTATGCCAAACAAGAATATAAATATGAAGCAGTCAATATAGAGTTTAGTGGAGCAAATAAAAAGTTTTTTGCCAATATTGATGAATTACTCAAATGGATTTATCGAATTATCAATCAAGAATTATCTATAGAATTTAATGAAGAGGACTGGGATGAATCCACTAATAGTTTTGGTAGTAACTATACCTGGATAAGCTATGTCAAAAAATATATTCTTGAGGAAAACCGTACTCTTGTTTTAGCAATAGACGACTTCGAGCGAGTATTTCAACATCCACAAATAGCACAAGATTTTTGTGGCTTATTACGAAGTATGTATAAGGATGATAAATGTAACAATCTGATTTTAATCATTGCTTATTCTCAAGAATCTTATGTAGATGAAGGGATTACTAACTCTCCTTTGAGTAATGTTGGCATATCGATAGAGTTATCAGAATTCAATTTATTGCAGGTAAAAACTTTAGTTGAGTTACATCAACTTGATTGGGATGACTCAAAAATAGAGCAGCTAATGGCAATGGTAGGAGGACATCCTTATCTAATTCGAGTTGCTTTATATAACATTGTCAAGCAAAAAATATCGCTGGATGAACTATTAGAAACTTCATCTCAAATTAAGGGATGCTACTTTCATCATCTAAATTCACTTCAAGAAGTATTAAAAAGAGAGCCAACTATGGCTTCAGCCTTGAAAAAAGTAATCTCCAGTAATAAACCCGTACGTTTACAAGATTCAGAAATTTTCCAACTATATATGATGGGTTTAGTAGTTCCTGTAGACAATAATGAAGTAAAAATTCGTTGTCATCTTTATCAAAAATATTTTAAAGACCGCTTGAATAATTAGCTGATGAATAGTTTATCTTTATCTTATAAAAATTATTATAAATATCAGGTTGGTGGAACTCTCAGAACGACAGATAAAGTAATCTATGTCGAACGTCAAGCAGATATCAAACTTTATCATGCGTTAAAAAATGGTGAATATTGTTATGTCTTGAATTCTCGACAAATGGGTAAATCTAGCTTAGCAATACATACAGTTGAAAAATTAAAATCAGAAGGGTTTGTTTGTGCTGTAATCGATCTAAATTCCCTTGGTTCTCAGGTTTCCAAAGAACAATGGTATGCGGGTTTTGCTGACCATCTTATTAATGAATTGGGTTTAGCAGAGCGAATTGATTTTTTGTCTTGGTGGCAAAACATGGAACTATTATCACCAGTACAAAAATTGGATAAATTGATTAGGACAGTTTTGTTAGTCGAGATCGATCGACCTATTGCTCTTTTTGTAGATGAAATTGAAAATGTACTAAATCTTGAATTTAATACAGATGATTTTTTTGGGTTAATTAGAGCTTTTTACAATGAAAAAGCCAAGAATCCAGTCTTCGATCGTCTCTCCTTTACTTTACTGGGAGTAGCTCGACCTGAAGAGTTGATTAAAGATCATCAAATCACCCCATTTAATATAGGTACAGCAATTAATTTAACTGGGTTTTCTTTAGCAGAATCCTTACCATTAGCATCTGGTTTATTAGGTAAATTAGATAATCCTCAGGCAATTATTCAAGAAATAATATTTTGGACAGGAGGACAGCCTTTTCTGACACAAAAGATTTGTCAATTGGTAGTCGAATACCGAGAAAATAAACCTCTGGAAAAAGAGGTTTATTGTGTGAAGAGATTAATTCAGTCTCATATTATCAAGAATTGGGAAGATAATGATAATCCAGTTCACTTAAAGACTATTAAAAGAAGACTTATTCATAATAGTAAAAATAGTGGAAGATTACTAGGACTATATCAACAAATTTTAGAAAAAGGCGCGATCGCTGCTAATGATAGTCCAGAACAAATGGAATTACGATTATCAGGTTTAGTTGTCAAAAAGAATAGTCAATTAAAACCCTATAACCCAATTTATCAAAGTGTTTTCAATCTAGACTGGGTTAATTATACATTGGACATGAAACGTCCTTATGCTGAATATATTCATGCCTGGAAAAATTCTAGCGATCGAGACAAACAAAAGTGGCTATTAAGAGAGAAAGAACTGGCAAAAGCTTTAGAATGGGCAGAAAATAAACAATTAAGCGACCTCGATAACCAATTTCTTAATGCAAGTAGAGACCTTGAGATAGCCGAAAAATCTGCTCAAATTGCTCTAATACAAGAGAAGCAAAAGAGAAATAAATTAATAACAATTTTTAGTACATTTTGTGTAATTTTAATAACAAATTATGCTGGTCTATTTATTATGTATAAGGAAGGCTATAGAGCTTGTCCAAGAGAATTTAGGATTAGAAAAGAATGTTTTGATTTTGATATTTCTAGTGGTGAAAAGAGAATATTTCGCTCTCAGTCAGGCTACGTGTTTGATAAAGGTGTTGAAGCCTTTAACAAAGGCAATTACGGAGTAGCAATTAAATATTTCCAAGAGGCTTATAAGGATAATCCCAATGACCCCGTACCTCTAATTTTCTTAAATAATGCTCTAGCCCGTAACCAAGGCATTTCTCCCTTCAAATTAGCAGTAGTAGTTCCCTTGAACACAGCGGAAGACTATTCCCGAATGATCTTAAGAGGTGTAGCAGATGCTCAAAATAAATTTAATGAACAAGAAGGAAAAAATAACCACTTATTAGAAATTGTAATCGCTAACGATAAAAGCGATAAAGATATAGCAGCAAAGGTAGCTCAAAAGCTAGTCGAGAAAGATAATGGAATACTAGGAGTCATTGGACATAACTCTAGCGAAGCTAGTCAAGCAGTCAAAAAAGAATACCAAAAAGTTGGTATGGCAATGATTTCTCCTGCTGCTACTAGTACAGAATTAACAAATTCAGACAATCGTATTTTCTTTCGGACAGTTCCTTCTGATAGTTCAGCAGGCAAAAAACTGGCTGAGTACGCTAAGAACAAGGATTTAGATCGAGTTGCAATTTTTTATGAACAGGGTAATATTTATAGCAATAGCTTGAAAGAGGCTTTTTTAAAACACCTTGACAGAGACATACCTTCTGAAAATATAGTTAATCTAAAAAATTTAGAAACTGATAAGATACAAGCAGTTTTAGAAAATTTAGAATCAGTAGAAGCTGCAATTTTATTACCGAGTATAAACACGAGTGAAGTTGCCATTAATATTGCCCAAAAAAATGCTCAGTTATCGCCTCAGCATAAGATCGAACATTTATTGGGTAATGATGTAATGTATAGTGCTAAAGTTTTACGAGAGGGAGGTTCTGCTGTTAAAAATTTGGTTTTAGCCGTAACTTGGTCTAGAAAAACTTGCTATGGACAAGAGGCAGAAAAAAGATGGAAAGGAGCTATAAACTGGCGAACTGCTGCCAGTTATGATGCAACACAAGCCTTTATTCAAGCTATAGAGAAATCCAAATCCCAAAAAGTCGATCGTGAAACAGTACTAAAAAATATACGTACATTTAATTCTCAATCTAATGCTATTCAAAACACATCAGAAAAGCCAATTTGGTTTAATGAAACAGGTAATTCAAATAAACAATCTCGGCTAGTAAAAGTGGATAAAGATGCTCCTTCTCCTTTAGGTTCTGAGTTTGGTTTTAAGGAGATGGAAACAATTGATTTAAGTGAAGAATGCTCAAATAAATAAAGTAGTTTTAATTACTGGAGCTAATCAAAGAATTAGATGGGTTAGGATACGCCTACTTCGCAAAGTAGGCGTGCTTCATTTTAAAGTTGAGCCATCTCTTCAGCTAGAGTATCTACTGTAAAACGAATTTGTTCTTCTGTATGATTACAGGTAACAAAAAAGCGTAAGCGGGCTTCGTTTTGTGGTACTGAGGGGTAAATCATAAAGGGAACATTAATCCCCCGTTTAAATAAATTTTGAGAAAGCTGAATAGATTTAAGAGATTCCCCCACGATAATGGGAATCACAGGAGAGTCTTTGCTCATTCCTGTATTTAATCCTTTTGCTTGGGCTAAGCGTAAAAATAATTTTGCTCTTGCTTGCAGACGATGAACTCTCTCTGGTTCGGCTTTTAGGACGCGAATAGCAGCTAAAGTAGCTGCTGCATTGGGTGGGGACATACCCACGCTAAAAACAAATCCAGGAGCAGTATATTTAAGATATTCGACAATAGCATGAGAACCAGCTATATAACCACCACAACTAGCAAAAGATTTACTAAGAGTTCCCATCCACAAATCTACATCATGAGGATTGATGGCAAAGAATTCACCAATGCCTCGCCCATGCCTGCCAATTGTACCAATAGAATGAGCTTCATCTACCATTAAAAAAGTTTTATAGAGTTTTTTAAGTTCTATAAATTTAGGGAGATCGGCAATATCTCCATCCGTACTATAAACTCCTTCAATGACAATTAATACTCTTTGATAGCGATGGCGACGATCGCGTAAAATTTTCTCTAATGCGGATGCATCATTATGAGGAAACGAAACTAAGCTTGCTCCAGAAAGAAAGCAACCCTGAAGAATACTATTATGACTGAGGGAATCATAGATAACCAAGTCATTTTTACCAAATAAATGACCAATAGTAGTTACATTAGTAGCATGACCACCAACTAAAACAATACTGTCTTCTACCCCTAAGAAACTAGCAATTTCTCGTTCTAATTCACGATGAATGGGTTTTTCTCCTGAGATCAAACGACTAGCACAAGCAGAAGTCCCATAAAGATCGATCGCTTCTTGGGCTGCCTGAGACACTACAGGGTCGCCACACATCCCAATATAATTATAGGTAGCAAAATTGATTAGTTCTCGACCATCAACCCTAGTAGTATCATTAACTATTCGTTCTTGAGGTACAAAAAAGGGATGACCATTACCCAAAGAGTTTACTTGCTCTATCTGTTGTTGTAGTTTTTTATATTCTGGAGAGCAATCAAAACGATAGTATTCTGGGGGTATTTCTGGGGTAGATAAACTATCTCTCTCGGTTTCAATTTTGACAGACGAAGAGGGGGTTTTTCTGGGAATAGGTGGTAGAATATCCAGCCTAGCAGAAGAATTAATCTTATCGATCGTCGGAGTTGTTTCCGCTAAGTATTGAGCTAAAGCGTGAATATTTTGGTAGTCCCACAAGAGAGTCGGAGAAAGCCGACAGCCAAGAAAGCTTTCTAGTTCCCCTGAGAGATTAATTGCTTCTACCGAATCTAAACCGTATTCACTAAAATCTTTGTGAATGTCTATTGCATGAGGTTCAATTTCTAGGGATTGGGCTAATCTACCGATTAACCAATTTTGAATTGCCTCGGTATTGGGAGATAAAGTTAGAGAACTAAGATTCCCATTCCTCACGAGAGAAGAATTTTTACTTTCTTTCCCATTAAAAGTTCCATTTAATAGTGTCATTATTCACTCCTACACCACATTTTTGACTAGAGAACACCAGTCACTATCGACAAAGCGATAGTATAACGGAGATCAACTTCGGTCTAGCTGACACCGTTCCAGACCACTTGGTAAGATACGATGGTTATTGTGCCACGTACCCCCGCTAAAATATTAGGATACTTAGCAGGGGTACTTAATTGCCTATTTTTAACCATAGAACGAGATATAAATTCAGTCACATAATAGCGAATTATAGACTGTAAAGAAAACTATGTTTTCTCCAAGTGAATTATTAAAATTACCTTAATTTAAACAATAAAAGGGAAAAAATCAATGTTTTTTCCCTTCGTAAGCTTCTGATTAACTAGCCATATACTCGCGGACATTTGCCCTTCTTCTACGTAAGTGAGCTAATGCCTGATGTTCTAGCTGACGAACTCTTTCGCGACTGAGATTCATTCTTTGACCTATTTTTGCCAAAGATAATTCTTTACCATCGTTTAACCCAAAACGTAAAGAAATTACTTCTTGCTGTTGAGGAGTTAAATCTGCCATGAGATTATGCAAGTCTTGTCGCAATAATTCTTGAGTAGCATAACCGTCAGGAGAGACTCCATCGTCTTCTAACAGTTCTGATAGTTCAGTATCTTGATTATCCCCAACTCTTACATCCAGAGAGATAGGTTGACGAGCAATACTGAGATACTCACGAATTTGAGCAGGTTCTAGGTCTAATTCACGAGCAATTTCTCCAGGATTGGGGCTACGCCCTAACTTTTGCGATAGTTCTCTTTGCGTTTTTTTAATTTTATTGAGTTTCTCTGTAATGTGAATGGGAAGACGAATAGTACGGGCTTGTTGGGCGATCGCACGGGTTATCGCTTGACGTATCCACCAGTAGGCGTAAGTAGAAAACTTATATCCTTTAGTGGGATCGAATTTTTCTACACCTCTTTCTAAGCCTAAACTACCTTCTTGAATTAAATCGAGAAATTCCATATTGCGCTTTTGATACTTTTTGGCGATCGCCACTACCAAGCGCAAATTGGCTTCAATCATTTTTCTTTTGGCTCGCTGCCCTTGTTGTACAGCCCTGTTGAGTTCTATCTCACTCATTTGAGCTTCATCAGCCCACTCCTTCAGACTTGGCTCTAACCCAAGCTTTTTCTCTAATTTCTCTTTTTTTGTCAACAGGGTCATCATTTTCTGTACCTGCTTACCAAAAACAATTTCTTGTTCATGAGTTAGCAGAGGCACCCTACCAATTTCGTGCAGATAAGTTCTTACCATATCTGCCGAGTAGTTTGCTTTTTTGTTTTCTTTGTTGATTTTGGCTTTGGGCATCTGTACAGTTGTGACTCCTTGAAACTTATTAAAAGTCTTGCACCGATAAAATTGAGCAAATTTACTTGGTTAATTTTTGCTTTTTATCTAAGTCATTAACTCATCCTTGTAGTTAAGGATGTCTTTTGACATGGTAGTTGAACTTATAAGATATAAATTCAACTAGTTATATAGACGTAAATCTATTGCCAAAAGTTCAACTTAATTATTGGGAGCTTAACTTTAGTTTACTTGTACTATAATCTACGTTTAACTTCATGGGGTTATGCTATTTGAGATAACTACACCCACATTACTTTTATGATGAACCAAAAATGGCTATCAGTAGTAGACGGGGGAAATACGGATTGCCGAACTAACTCTTCAGTTATATTGGCGTATTTTCACTTGGTAGCTAGATTTTATATTTTGTTTGGAATTTAGTGTTCTGAAGATAAAAATAGGTAATGACTAATCGATCATGGACAATTCTCCAGTGCTATAAGCCAAGTGTCAACTACCCATTACCTATCACTTATTACTTATTACTTATTCTTCCAAATCTCCCCAGTTAACATTAGTTAAATCTGCATTGGTTAAATTGGCATTGGTTAAATTGGCATTAGTTAAATCTGCGCCCATTAATTTTGCCTTGCTTAAATTTGCGCCCTTGAGATTAGCATTACTTAAATTCGCGCCTATTAATTTAGCTCCTGGTAGTTGAGTATTTTCTAGGTTGGCTTGTTGTAAATTAGCCTCGATTAGATTGATATTGGCTAAATTGACTCCTGCTAGATTGATTTTTTGTAAGTTGGCAGAACGGAAGTTTTTTCTACCCAGGGCAAAACTGGTTAAGAGGTTATCGCGATCGCTCACACTAAGAGTTCTTTTTGGTGAGCCTTGCCAACTAAAAGTAAATTTATCTTTACTCGCTATTACTTGTTTTATTTCCTCGTAAAAAGGATAATCTCCTATACCACTAAGATTCACCCACCCTCTTGCTCTAGTTAAAGCTACCAATAATTGATTACGTAGATAAATATTACTTTCGTTTTGAGCAATAAAATCTGCACCAATTACATAAACCATATCGGCTTCTTGTCCTTTAGCACGATGAATTGTGGTAATGGTTATTGCTCCCTCACACCAAAATTGATTGGCTCGATCTTGGTTTGATTCAGTATGGGGAAGATTATAATTACTATTACCAGGAATATAAACAGCAATTCCCTGTTTAATTAAGAATCTAGCTGTCTGCTCTGCTAATTGTTTAGCATCATTAAAAGAGCCTAAGATAATTACTAATATTTCTTGGGTAGGACGCAATCCATCATGGCGAAGATTATATTTTATTTTGCTAGTTAACTCAGTTAATTCTTGCTGACGAGACAAATAACTATTAAATTCAATTACTTTTCCTTGCCACAATTGGGAAATAAGATTAGGGGAATTATTCTGAATATGTTTGAGAATAACTTGTTGTCCAATTTCTAATTTTCCTTCTACTTGATAACCAATAGCTAACCATTCTTCTGTATTAGTAAATCCTGTTAGTATTCCTTGGGGACGCAAAAATCCCATACCTAGTCCTTGAGCAGCAGTCAAAATCAACTGAGGAGTGCGATAACAACAAGACATTATTTCTGTTTTATTAATTCCAGTAGGATATTGACCTGTAACTAAATGACCTAATTTATCTCCTAATAGTTCTCTGGCAGTAGGAATCTTGAGGCTAGATAAACTTTGTCCTTCGTCATAAGCCCAAATCAATCTTTTTTGCTCAGGATGAATTGAATTAACAGGACGTAATGCTTGGTAAGCTAGCCAATAAAATGGTTGCTTATGTTGATATTTCCAATTATTAACTATTAAGTCTTGTCCTTCATCAATTAAAATGGCATCAAAAACTTGGGGAATAGTTCTAGTTTGCAACAGGTGATAACAAATTTCTCCTAAAGCTTCATTGGGTTTTTGGTTTTCTGTTTCTCGAACAGTTAAAGGAATATGTCTGGTTAATTTACAAAGGGTACTGTAAAAACCTGGTTGAGTTTTACCTCCCCAAGCATGGAGTATTTTTAAATTAGAATTATGTCGATCGAAGGTTTGTCGCTCATTAGTAAAGTGACGAATCCATCGATCTATTTGCTGAATAATTTTGGGATAAAGACTACGAGAAAAGAAAACAAAAGCTATTTGCCAATCAGGATATTTTAGGTGCATTAATGCTGCTTTTTGACAGAGAATAACTGTTTTGCCAGAGCCAGCTATTCCTCTGATTTGTTGCGCCCCTGGTGGTATTTGTTTGCCAATTTTTTCTTGTTGTAAATCTAATTGAGCCAGGCGCGATCGCGCTTGTTGCAAAATATTACCTCGGCTTTGTTTGGAAGCTAAAATGGGGCGAGAAGATGGGGTGTATAGGGGTGTTCCACCGAGAATTGAGAGGAGTAATTGCCACTGGGTTTCGGTGAGGCTTTTCCCTGGTTTTAGGCGTGCTGTTTGTTGAATTTGTCCGCAGATGAAGCAGGGTAAACGCAGATATTCTTGGAAGAGAATTGGTGGGGAGGTGGGGAGTTGATGGAGATTCCTTTGTTGCCATTGTTCTTGGTTTATGTGGGGTAAGGCAATCAGAATTCTGGCTTTAATTTGGTTTTTTAGTAGTGGTTCGCGATCGATGTATTCTAACAGGGCAAAGAGTTGATTTTCTGCTTGTTGATAGGGACTACCATAAGGAGTGTAATAATTTTGGTATTGCCAGCGATGCCCTTGAATACTTACTATTTGGTCAATTTTGATAGCTTTAACTTCGATGATAATTAAACCTAATTGAAAGTCAGCAATGAGAATATCTGGTTCTTTGCGAAACTTTCTCTGGGGTGAAAAAATGGGATAACGCCAATAAGCTATACACTTTCTGTTGGCAAAAGCTGATTTGATCGCATTCCAAACGAATTCTTCTCCTGCTTCTCCCCTCGTATTTAGTGGTTCGGTGGTAATAAATTGAGATAACTCTTTCAATACTCACTACTCACTACTTTACTATTCACTAATCCATATTTTCTTATGGGTAAAACTAGAGTAAAAGTCGATCCTTGATGTAGACAACTGTATAGTTGAATCCTGCCTCCATGAGCTTGAGCGATCGCTTTAACAATAGAAAGTCCTAAACCTGTACTTTTTGTGCCACGATTATTCGATCCTGTTTGAAAACGTTGAAAAATTTTCTGTTGTTCTTCTGGTGCAATACCTGTTCCCGTATCTCGCACCCATAAACAAACATGGTTTTTACGAGTAGCAGAACCAATGGCAATGGTATCTTCTGGACGAGTATGTTTGGTAGCATTCTGCGCTAAGTTAGTAATTGCCTGAATTAATCGTTGACGATCTGCCATAATCACGCCTTGTCCAACTTCATCTAATTGCCAATGGCGATCGGCAATAACTTTGGCTTTGGCAAATATTTCTTCGGTTAAAGTACTAACTTGGATATTATCTAAGTGTAAAAAATCTGGTTGCTCTGATTTGGCTAAGAACATTAAATCATCAATCAGACGATTCATTCGTTCTAGTTCGTCCAAAACTACTTCTTTTGTTTCTTGTTGTTCTTCGGAACTAACACCCATCAATTCTAAATGTCCTTGAACAATGGTAATTGGTGTTTTAAGTTCGTGACCAACATCATTCAGAAAGTTTTTTTGGGTATTAAATGCAGATTCAAGGCGATCGAGCATTTCATTAAAAGTTATGCTAAGTTGGGTTACTTCATCTTTTCCCTTAACTTCTATCCGTTGTTCTAAGTTGCTTTCTGTGATTTCCCGTGCCGTTTTAGTTAGTAAGCGTAAAGGAGTTAAAACTTTACCAGCAAAAACCCAAGCCAAAATAGAGGTAATTACCATTGTTATCATTGTTACTACAATAATAGAAAGAATGGCTTCTTGAACTTCCTGACGTTCGCTTTGAGTTGCAATAGCCACGACAAAAACTCCCTGGATCTTGCCATTGATCTCTATTGGCTCTGCCCAGTATTGAATCCGCTCTTCAGGATTACCTATTTCACGACTTTCTCGGACAGTAAGCTGTTGCCAATATTTAACCATGGTTGAGTTTCGATCGATCGAGGGTGGTAAATCCTTAGGAATAGAATCATGAAAACCATCTGGAAGTAAAGCAATGGTATATTCATTAGAGATTGGTATGTTGCGTTGGAGAAATACATTAAAAATAGCTTTAATGTTTTCTCCAAAGGGTTGTGCAGTGTCAGGATCTTTTCCATCTACTAACAAACGAAACTCTTTTATTTCCTGCTCAATAGCTTGTTCAATTCTCTCCTGAAGACGGAACAATAAAACTCGACGAATTGCTACAATTGACCCTGAAAAGGATAACAAAATTAGCAAACAATATATTGCCAGAATCCGAATCTGAAAGCGGTATGACCCTGCCGTGGTTTCCCCCGTTCGAGGGCAAGCCACAGCTGAGGAAGGCGCATCAAGAGAGCTGTAAGATTTATCTTGTCGATTTTTGGCTTGATTTTCTCTCATCTCAATTGCTACAGTAACAGCGATCGTCGAAAAAAAGTTAAATTATTACACTTTCTTGGTTTATTGTCTTTAGGGAGCCTATGTTAATACTGTTCGCAGTTACTGTAGATTACTATGTTTTTTTCCTCTTTGGCACAAAATCTAACTACAATTACGAATAAACCAGGTTGGGAAAAGTATCAACAGCATCGTCAATTACTTGAATGCTGGCAAAAAATAGTTAGTAAAGAGATAGCACAACAAACTCGTCCTCTTTACCTCAACAGAAAAGTTCTTTGGGTTGCTACTTCTAGTTCTGTTTGGGCGCAAGAGCTTACTTTACAAAGATATACTATCCTCAAACAGCTAAATACCGAGTTAGATTTTGAGCTTAGGGATATACGATTTTCTGCTCATCAATGGCAACAGGCTAGCGATCGCGATCTGTTAGGACAAAATAGCCCCAATAATTCTTCAAAGCATCCGAGTAGCCTTAGCCTAGAAAATGCTTCCATTGCTGCTGATAATCTTTCTGACATTGACGATCCCCAAGCAGCATTTCAACGTTGGCTGAATGTCATTCAAAGCCGATCTTCTCACTTACCTATTTGTCCTCAGTGTCAATCTCCTACCCCTGAAGGAGAGCTTAAACGTTGGTTTTTATGTTGCCATTGTGCAGCTAAGAAGTGGTCAGATAAACATCAATCTGGTACGAGTAATAATGCCAATAAAAACCACTTTGAAAATAAATAGCTATCATTCACAGCCTGGATATTCTCTGATCCCCAATACTTTTATAAAAATATAAGACGGTAATTAATCCTTTCAATTTCTGTATTAAAAAATACTATTTTGTGATTCATGTATATATTAATATGAACCAATAATAAAGAGAATATAAAAAAAGATCGTATTCGGGGATCGCTATAAGCCTTACAGAATAATAGCTACCAACCCAAAATTAAGGATTGCGCTATTAAGCAGAATATAAATATAAATCTAATTTAAAGTTATCCTCCGAGAGATAAAAATCTTAATGAAAAAAGCAAATTTCTTGGCATCAGCTTGTCGATTTTGCCGTTTCTACAAGCCAGAGGGTCGTAGAGGAGGTTCTTGTCAAAAGCTAAGTGTACCTGTGGAGAGTAGCTGGAAAGCGTGTTCTTTATGCTCTTCACCATTTAACCAAGAATGGGAAAGCTTAGAAGAAATTCTCTATCTAGAACATTCACTGTTATTAAATTGTTCTAAAGAACACTCTTCTTTAGAAATTAATAAAGTTAAAGAAGGTATTAAATAAGCACAATACCTACAATCTAAACTCTTTTATTTAATTCATTTTTTAATTCTAATTTTTTCAGTAAAAGTAGCTTTTAGCTTTTAGCTTTTAGCCTTGCGAGAGGGAAGCCCCGCGCTGTAAAGCACGGCAGGTTCGAGCCAATCTGTGATTTGCGCTGCCGATGCGTCAGCGTCGGGATGAGAGCGAGCGCGATTAACTATTGGAAAAGTTTTATCGTAGTTCATATCTTATGCTAAATTAAGTCCATGCTCACTATGAACTACACCTATCGAATATATCCAACCTCAGAGCAGCAAGCACTTATGCTTGACTGGCTGGAAACGTGCCGACATCTTTATAATCGATGTTTGCGCGATATCAAAGATTGGATGCACGCTCGAAAATGTAGTTTGTACTCTTGCTCTTTGAATCGGGAATATATCATGTCTCCCGATCTTCCATTTCCTAGCTACTTGGAACAGAAAAGACAGCTTACTCAATGGAAGAAAGAAAATCCTCACTATAAAGATGTTCATTCTCAAGTGACGCAGGATGTAGTCAAGCGACTGCATAACACTTGGGAAGCTTTCAAGAATCGTGGTTTTGGCTTTCCTCGTTACAAAAAATATGGTAGATATCAATCCTTTTTGTTCCCTCAGTTCAAAGAGAATCCCATTTCTGGAAATCAGATTAAACTTCCAAAGATTAAAGAGGTAGCAATTAACTGCCATCGACCTATTCCTGAAGGATTTAAGGTTAAAGGAGTCAGGATAGTAGCTAGAGCGAGAGGAACTGTTTGGTATGCAGTAGTAACTATTCAATCTGATGTTAATGTTCCCGACCCCATCCCGTTTGGGCGAGGAATAGGCATCGATATCGGACTGAAATCTTTTTTGGTGACTAGTGACAACTTCCGAGTTGAACCCGTGCTTGTTTTTCGAGAACTCCAAGGTAGGCTTAAAGTGCTGCAACGGAGAGCATCTCGCAAAAACAAACGGTCTAAGAACTGGGAGAAAGCACAGCTTAAGGTTGCTAGACTCCATCATCAAATCTCTAACACTCGTAAGAACTTTCACTTTCAAACTAGCCATCTTCTCTGTGACCAGGCAGACATGATTTTTGTTGAAGATATCAACTTTAAAATGACTGCCAGGGGTTTTCTTGGAAAACAAATGCTTGACGGTGGATTCGGTCAATTCCGAGATTTGTTGTCTTGGGTCTGCTGGAAGCGCGGTAAATACTTCGCTCAAGTTGAGCATAAATATACCTCGCAGATCTGCCCAGAATGCGGTACTCACACGGGCAAGAAAGAACTGTCTGAAAGAGATCATTTCTGTGGTGAATGTGGTTATCAAACAACAAGGGATCATGCTAGTGGTCGTGTAATTCTTCAACGAGGTCTAAACGTTCTTACGAAAGTTGCTCATGAGGGAAACCCCCAAGATCGCACTTTCGCGCAAGTACGGCTGGACGAGTCGGAAAGGAAACTGTCTGCTGAATGCGTACTGCCAGGGGTAGCAATATCTAGGCAAGTGCAACGCAGAAATTTCTCGGCGTGAGTTGAGAAGCCCGCGCTCTACCGCTAGGTGAGCGTCGGGAGTACGTCACCTACTTACTTATAAGATTAAGGCAGCCAAGGATATTGACGAAAATCTGGTTGACGTTTTTCTAAAAATGCCTGTTTTCCCTCTGCTCCTTCTTCTGTCATGTAATAAAGCAAAGTAGCATTACCTGCTAATTCCTGTAAACCTGCTTGTCCATCACAATCTGCATTAAAAGCAGCTTTGAGACAGCGAATTGCAATAGGGCTATGAGCTAAAATTTCTTTTGCCCATTGGACTCCTTCTTTTTCTAATTGATCTACAGGGACAACACAATTAACTAATCCCATAGCTAAAGCTTCTTGGGCATTGTATTGCCGACAAAGAAACCAAATTTCTCGGGCTTTTTTTTGTCCTACTATACGAGCAAGATAGCTAGAACCAAATCCACCGTCAAAACTGCCTACTTTTGGACCAGTTTGTCCAAAAATAGCGTTATCTGCTGCGATCGTTAGATCACAAATAACATGTAATACATGACCACCACCAATAGCATAGCCCGCTACTAAAGCAATCGTTACTTTAGGAAGAGAGCGAATCAGGCGTTGTAAATCGAGGACATTTAAACGAGGAACCCCCTCATCATCCAGATATCCAGCTTTTCCTCTTACACTCTGATCTCCTCCAGAACAAAAAGCATATTTGCCATCTGTGTGAGGACCTGCGCCTGTTAGAAGAACTACACCAATGTTTTTATCTTCACGAGCATCGCAGAATGCTTCATACATTTCAAATACTGTTTTTGGGCGAAAAGCATTGCGTTTATGAGGACGGTTGATAGTGATTTTGGCGATTCCATCCCATTTTTGATAAACAATATCTTCATAGATTTTGACTGTTTGCCATTCAACTTGCATAAAAAACCAAGATTTCCTAAATAGCTGTGGGCATATTATCGCGATCGAGTAATTCAAGCAATTAACGACCGCTAAGAATTGTCAAT
>JBFRWE010000442.1:0-11385 GCA_051439345.1 Xenococcaceae cyanobacterium | reverse complement strand
CAAGAAACTATAAAGATTTAATTGGTGGGATTTTCGATGCTATGTTGACCGTCACTCAACAAGATATTCGGAACTGGTTTACTCATTGTTGCTACTGTACCTCATGAGTCCGAGAAACGCTATAGATTTAACTAGACTTCCCGAAAAATTTTTAATTAGTAAAGAATACCATCCTCTTAGATGGGGAAAAGAGTTATTTAAAAAAACAGTTCCAGTAAGATTATTCAACCAATTAGGAAATATTATATCAATATACAATGCCACGTTTCATCAAAATGTTTTGCCTAGTATTTCTGCACAGATTGCTGCTCAACTAGATTTAAACACAGACATTTTTCCTTTAGATATGCCTTATCTTGGCTGCGCTGGTGGACTTTTTGGTTTACAAAGAGCAGTAGAACTGACTAAACAAACTAATAAAGCGACATTTGTTTATATCTTTGACCAATGTTCTTCTAACTTAAATCTATGTTGTGATAAGAACAGCTCTTATTTCGCAAAAAGTCTTGTTGCCAATATGATTTTTTCTGATGGTGCTGTGGGCTTTCTTGTTCTACCAGAATCCTTATCTTATCTAATTCCCGCACCTAAAATAGAAATAATTGATACCTGTTTAAAGTTTGTTTCTGGACAGGAAATATATATGGAGGAAAATGTATTTATTCTAGGAGATAATATTTCTAAAATTATGCCCAATTTAGTGGTAAAATCTGTCATTAATCCTATCTTACAACGACATCAACTAACTCCATCAGAAATTAATGAGTGGTCTATTCATCAAGGAGGAACAAAAATTTTGTCTAAGTTTGGTAGACCTGAAATCTTGGGATTGACTTCCGAAAACTTACAACCATCTCTAGATTTATTTAATGAATATGGAAATTTTTCTTCAGCAAGCTGTTTCTTTATTTTAAAATCTTTTTTTGATAAATACTCTTTTCAACTCCAAAATAATGGTCTGGGAATGATTGTAGGATTTGGAGCTGGATATTATCTTGGAGCAAGTTTGTATCGTTGGGCATCAGATAATTTCTGAAAAATATTCACCGTTTGTATCCATCAGTTGATATTTTTCATTATGAGCAAAATTACTAAAAAACAAATAGATACAGGACAAGCTGTTTATAATAGTTTGACTTTACTAATATACGATTTATGGGTCCTAACAATTTCTAATCGGTTTATTTGGGAATGCCCTTCGTCTCATCTTTTAAAACTCTATAACGAAAATATATCGGATAACCACCTTGATATAGGTGTGGGAACTGGCTTTTTCTTAGATCGTTGTCAGTTTCCTACTGATCGACCTCGCTTGTTTTTAATGGATTTAAACCCGAATTGTTTAAAAACAACTTCTCAGCGGATTAAACGCTATAAACCAATTACTAAAAGAGTAAATGTTCTCGAACCAATTAATTTTGAAGAGCGAGGTTTTGATTCTATAGGTTTAAATTATTTACTTCACTGTTTGCCAGGTACGATGTCAACTAAAGAAATTATCTTTAAAAACATTAAACCTTTACTTAATACTCAAGGAATTGTTTTTGGTTCTACGATTCTAAGTCAAGGAATCAAACCAAATATTCTCGCTAATGGTCTCATGAAAATTTATAATAAAAAAGGAATTTTTACTAATAATGAAGATGATTTAGAAACTTTAAAAAAAATCATGAAAAACAATTTTTCAGAAAGCTCAGTCACAACAGTTGGATGTGTAGCTTTATTTTGGGGGAAAAGCTAAAGATTGCGATCGCTAGTGTGCTGAGAACTGAGTTGTTGCCTCAACATTTTATTGAGCAAAAAGTAGCAGAGGATACATGATTTTAGCGATCGCGCTCTTTGTGATCTACTAAATATGTGAATTTAACTTTATTGTATAAGGTCGCATTACAGGCACCAGATCTTTAAGCTTTTTTGAGAGAAAATTTGATAAAAAGCCCTTTTAAACTAAGATCTACAAGTTGAGGAGATGATTTTTAAAACAAATCCAAGCAGTCAAAATTGATAAACCGCTAGTGGGATAGATTTATTAACTGTGCTTCTTTAATCCACTGTTTTACCATCTCTACTGAGGGACACAAATCCTTTCTTTGCATAGTTGAAACTTGAAGACGCATGATTTGGGGATGTAATCGATGAATAGGGGTTTGAGCTAGCTGTTGCACAGAAGCAATACCAGCATGGAGTAGCAGTCCGCAGTATTGACAACCAACACTAGGAATAGAAGCTAAATCAGCTAAAGCTACCCATTTGTTAACATATTTAATGTGTATTTCTAGAGAGTTGGCTAAAGTTTGTTTGGCCTGAAGAGTATAAGCTTGATTCAGCAACTGTTTAGTCGTAGTAATACCCAGATTTTGTAATAATTGTTGTTCTTTCTCTGGTAATCCAGGTAATTTATCGATCGACCAATAATGAGGTTGCATAATTCAAACAAAATTAATAATTCACATTAGCTTCCAATAATAATTAGCGATGCAGACAACCACCATAAGCAAAACCCTCTCTACTACTCTACAACACAGAAGAAAACGTCTAGCTGAATTAATAGAAACTCCAGCTATTTTATGGTCTGGTGAATATGTATCGCGGAATTTTCCGGCTAATACTTTTCCTTTTCGTGCCAGCAGCCATTTTCTTTATTTTGCTGGCTTACCTCTTGTTAATGCTGCTATTAGATTAGAAGCAGGAAAACTAGAATTATTTATGGATGATGCTCCTCCAGAAGCTTCTCTTTGGCATGGAGAACAGCTTAAACGCTCCCAAATTGCTACCATAATTGGAGCAGATAGAGCTTATCCCTTGACTGAGTTAGCAAGTAAGACAGCTAATGCAGTTACTATAGCAGTACAAGATAGCAAAACCTATCAACAACAGTGCCAGATACTCCAACGTAATGTCCCCTATCCCCAACAAGCAACTGAAAAAGAGGCAGACTTAATTAAGGCGATAATTACTTTACGTTTGTGCCACGACGCAGAAGCCATAAATGAACTAAAAAAAGCTGCAACTGTAGCAGTAGAAGCCCATAAGGCAGGAATGATAGCAACTGCTACCGCCAAAATCGAAGCAGAAGTTAGAGGGGCAATGGAAGGAGTAATTTTGGCTCACAATATGACCACTTCTTACAATAGTATCGTCACAGTTCACGGGGAAGTATTACACAACGAAGAATATCATCATTTTTTACAACCAGAAGATTTACTCTTAGCTGACGTTGGGGCGGAAACCCATTTGGGTTGGGCTTCAGATATAACTAGAACTTGGGCTGTTTCAGGTAAATTTTCCCCTACCCAGAGAGATATTTATAACCTAGTCTTAATTGCTCATGATACTTGTATTGCTAATATGCGCCCAGGCGTAGAATATCGAGATATTCATTTACTGGCAGCCAAGACAATAGCTGAAGGATTAGTTGATTTAGGTATTTTAAAAGGTAATCCTGCTGATTTAGTGGCAATGGATGCTCATGCTTTATTTTTCCCTCACGGTATTGGTCATCTTTTGGGTTTAGATGTCCACGATATGGAAGACTTAGGTGATTTAGCAGGTTATGAACCAGGCAGAACTAGGAGCGATCGCTTTGGTTTAGGTTATCTTAGATTAGATCGTCCTCTCCGTTCAGGAATGGTTGTGACGATCGAACCAGGATTCTATCAAGTCCCTGCTATCTTAAATAATCCTTCTTTCCGCGATCGATATCGAGAGGTAGTTAATTGGGAAAAGTTAGCTCAATTTAGGGATGTCAGCGGAATACGCATCGAAGATGATGTCTTAATAACTGAGACAGGTACAGAAGTTTTAACGGATAATCTACCCAACAAATTGACAGAAATTGAGACATTAGTTAACTCTAGAAGTTAGAAAGTAAACTTATCGATCGTAAAAACAGCAATTATTTAATCCCTAGAAAGAATTTGTATCTTTTCTGTATAGTTTAACTGCGGTTAAAACTTTTGACCGACTCGGATTGAAAATCCGAGTCGCAAGCAAAAGTGCATTCCGCACCGCTTTGAGTTTTCATGAAGGGCTGTCATCTGGGGAAACCCCAGATGTTTATACGCCCCGTCCCATGCTTAAAGGCGATGGGCTTTCAACTGCGTTATTTTTGTAATTAACAAGCTGATTAACCTTGGGTTTACCAAAACGTTCCCAAGCACTACCACCTCTTAGAAACAACTCCATCCAAGTAATTTTTTCTCCACTTTTAGTTTGCCAACCAGAGCTACCTGGAGCAAAAGCTAAAGTCCCTTCGGGTACACGAAAACTACCATCAGAATAAATAGCATCACTTACTACATCTCCTACACGGACTACAACTTTAGTAGAGAGAGGAAGATCGATACTATTAGCAGGTATGGTAGTCTTAATATTGCCGTAGCCATCTATCCAAGCTATGCGATCTGCGGGTGGAGCAGGAATTTGTTCTGGATTAATTTCTTCTCCTAAAAGGCTATAATCTCCGAGAGCGATCGCAGCAGCAGCTTGAGGAAATACATCACGAGAGCGAAACTGTGAACCACCCCGCGATACTTTAACTGAATTGATTTGTAGTGCTTCCTCTTTAACAAAAGAAAGGGTATTACCAGCCAATACACCTACAACTATGACATCATGGGCAAGCTTAACGTAAGTAAGTCCTTCGCCTTCATTATCTGTGCGTGCTTCAGGATTATCTTGACGAGGAGCGCAGTTATGATAAATTAGTCTCTTGGGCGCACCAGGGTTAAGACCAAGTTGAGCAATCCAAAATCCTGTGGCTAGAGTACTAAAAGGCGGAACGCTTAAGCAATGAATTTGAGCTTCAGGAATTTTTTGATTCAGACGTTGCATTACTTCAGTAAAAGCGGGATCGCCATTACCGTAATCACCAATTAGACTAATGAACATGAGAAAGCTAAATGCAGTATTCCTCTCAATAGTATTCTCTCCATTAATTTATTGGTTGCTGATGTTAGATCAATTTTCAAAACTATTTTATAGATTTGTAAAACATCTCTAAGAAACAAGAATTAAAAATTAAATAATATCCAGTTTCGGAAAAATTCTCATATGTAATCTCAAAATCAAGTAAACTTATGTATCATTTCCCTATCCTTAAAAGAAAAAATGATAAATTGATAATTGAGTTCTAAAACACTTCCCTGACAGAGATTACAGGTTTGTTCACATTCAATTAAGGAGGTTAAACAATCTGTTTTATCTAATATCTGTCTCGTTAAATAACAACAGCAACACTCATCTAAAAAGCTGATATTTCCTCAGATGAAAAAGAGGGAGTTGATTGACTGATTGATATGAAACAGTTAAACTCCAAATCGGATTAATTAAAAGAGGAAATCTCTCAGTAAGTCTAGCTTGGGTGTTGTTGTTTTGAGAGAAATACCCAGCTACTTCAGTTTGGCAACAAGCACAGATTTACCCGTTCAAAACCACAATCACAGGAAATCAAATTATGCTGACCCTATTTGAGAAGTTAGGAGGCGAGGAGACAGTACATCTGGTAGTCGAAAAGTTTTATGAGCGAGTTTTAAACGATGACAGAATCAAGCACTTCTTCGATGGAGTGGATATGTTCAAGCAAAAAATTCACCAACTAGACTTTCTTACCTATGCCTTTGAAGGCTCTGAGCGTTATCGCGGTTCCACAATGAGAGAAGTACATCGTCGGCTTGTGGCAGAAATGGGATTAAGTGATGAACATTTTGATGCATTTGTAGAAGACTTAGTCGAAACTCTCAAAGAACTAGGACTTTCTACAGAGCTAATCGAAGAAGCTAGAGCAGTAGCTGGAGGGAGCGAACATCGTAATGACGTACTTAACAGGAGTTGGAAGCAATAACTTCGCGATCGATGACTACCCCCATCTTGCCAGCTAATGAACCAGCCTTGACCTCTGACAAACTTTAATGAGCGAAAAAAATACGTCTGTGAACTCTGTGGCGATCGCTTTTTTGCTCCCAGGAAGAAAAAATATTGTAGTCGTGAATGTCATAGTGATAGTCAGAGAAAGGTATTTGATGAGGATAAAGCTATTAGCCTATACAAAAGCGGTCATACCATGAAACAAGTAGCTACAGATCTAGGTGTTTCAGCAGCTACAATCAGACTATTGCTCTGATCTAACGATGTTGAAATTAGGAGTAGAGCAATAAAAACTAAATGAATACAAATTTGTACTGTTACTAGCAAATTAGTAGCTTGTTTTCAGCCAACTTGAGTGTGAACACACTCAACCCTTGGTTAAAACTGCAATTATTTTTGACTAATCAGTGGTAGATAAGCGTCCACATTATAAAAACATATTATGTTTTTCAAAGCGGATGAGGGGAATCGAACCCCTAGCTTTAGCTTGGAAGGCTAAGGTATTACCACTATACGACATCCGCGTAAGCTTTTTATTTCTCTAGCGTATATCATAATAACATAAGAATAAGCTTAGTCAAGCCCAAACAAATATTATCTTTTGGGGATCGATCGAACATAGGTTTGTACTAAATGATTACCCTTAGACGAAAGCCCCAAAAAATCTTAGCATTACCTACGAAGCAATTAAGTAATCGAGGAGATAGATTGCAGAAGCTACTACAAGTTGCCAGAGTTATCGACTTAATCAATGAGTGGATAGGTCGCCTTACCTATTGGCTAGTCCTATTTATGGTTTTAGTGGGTGTTTGGAATGTGGGAGGAAGATATCTAGGGCGTTGGATTGGACAAAATCTCACTTCTAATGCCTTAATTGAAATTCAATGGTATCTATTTGATCTAGTATTTCTTCTTGGTGCAGCATACGCCCTCAAGCATAACGAACACGTCAGAGTAGATATTTTTTATAAGGATTGGACTCCTCGCCGTCAAGCCTTAGCTAATTTTATTGGTTCAGTCCTGTTTTTAATTCCTTTTTGCGGTTTAATCATTTATTATTCTTGGGGAACGATCGCCAATTCTTGGAAAATACTAGAGATGTCCCCCGATCCTGGTGGTTTACCGCGCTACCCCATCAAATCAATGATTATCGTCAGTTTAGTATTATTGATTCTTCAGGGTATTTCCGAAGCAATTAAAAACTGGGCAATTTTTAGCAATAGCAATCCTAACCAGGAGGATCGCCATGAGTTATGACTGGCTAGGAGTAGTAATGTTTGCAGGGGCATTAGTACTACTGTCTCTTGGTTATCCCGTTGCTTTCTCTCTAGGAGGAGTAGCTATATTATTTGGCATCATTGGGATTATTTTTAATGTTTTCGATCCTATTTTTCTCACTGCCATGCCCACGCGCATTTTTGGCATCATGGGAAACTATACCTTACTGGCTATTCCCTACTTTATCTTTCTTGGTTCAATGCTGGAAAAAACAGGCATTGCTGAGAAGTTACTAGAAACTATGGGCATTCTCTTTGGCAGAATGCGGGGAGGATTAGCCCTAGCAGTAGTTATCGTCGGGGCATTGTTGGCAGCTTCTACAGGAGTAGTAGCAGCAACGGTAGTAGCTATGGGTTTAATTTCTCTACCGATTATGCTGCGCTACGGTTATAACAAGGAGTTAGCAACAGGGGTAATTGTTGCTTCAGGTACTTTAGGGCAGATTATTCCTCCTAGTGTAGTGTTAGTTGTTTTAGGAGATCAGTTAGGAATTTCTGTGGGAGATTTGTTTATTGGTTCTCTAATTCCTGGCTTATTGATGGCAACTGCTTTTGCTCTTCATGTAGTTATTGTGGCATTCTTAAAACCTGATGCTGCACCAGCTTTACCTGCTGAGGTGAGAAATATTACTGGCAAGGCTTTGATGCAAAGAGTCTTGACAGTAATGATCCCTCCTTTGTTGTTAATTTTATTGGTGTTAGGCAGTATCTTTTTTGGTATTGCTACTCCCACCGAAGCAGGGGCTGTCGGTTCACTGGGGGCAATGATTTTAGCTGCTTTCAATGGTCAGTTAAATTGGGCAGCACTCAAACAAGTGTGCGATGCCACGATGAGAATTACGACCATGGTAATTTTTATTTTAATTGGCTCTACTGCTTTTAGTTTAGTATTTCGGGGTTTAAATGGCGATCGCTTTATGTTTGATCTGCTAGCTAATTTACCAGGAGGAACTATTGGCTTTCTGATGGTTAACATGATAACTATATTCTTCCTTGGTTTTTTTATTGATTTCTTTGAGATTGCTTTTATCGTTATTCCTATTTTTGCTCCTGTGGCACAATCTTTAGGGTTAGATTTGGTTTGGTACGGAGTGATTATTGGGGCAAACTTACAAACTTCCTTTCTTACCCCTCCCTTCGGCTTTGCTTTATTTTATTTGCGAGGAGTAGCACCCCCAGAAATTAAAACAGAAGATATTTATCGTGGTTCAATTCCTTTTATTCTGCTACAACTTTTAGTCTTAGTTTTAATTATTACTTTTCCTCAACTAGTTAATTTCTTGCCTTCTTTAAAGTCTTAGTTATGAAGTTATTTTGACTAAAGTTACATATTGATAAGGGATCATTCTAAAAAGATAAGGAATATGAGAAATGTAATGAGAGAACATAAATTATAACGAGGGAATTACATAAGTATTTCTCAGTGTAACTATGAGCTATTACGATTACGATCATTTCTGGACACCTGATGAAGTGTGTGGTAACAAAGATCGACCAGTGGAGACCAAAAAGATATCATCCCACATAAAACAATTCTTGACGAAAATGTGGAATGAAGTTTTTTTCAGAAAGAATGAAGAATCAAATAGTATAAGCAGCAATGTTCAAGATGAAGTCGATTCAATAAATTGACAGTTAGCAGTAAACCCTCAACCATAAACAATTAGCAAGAACGGCAAAAACGGCAAAAACTAGAGTGTAAGCCTATTTTATCCTATTCACCATCTCGTCAAGGAAGGAGAATAGGTTTTATTTACCCCCAAAATATTGACTTAAAAATCAACATTAGTTACTATAGATTTTAAGTTGATTAAAAAATCAAGTCAAGAAAAAATAAACCCTTACTGCCAAACAATTTTTGGGTAATTTAAGCAGAGAAATAGAGGAAACTATTCACCTCTACTTTTCGATCGCTGAAGCCAATAAATAATTACAATCTAGGAGAATAACTATGATTCAAGCTGCATCTTTAGACAGCAAAGATAAAATCATGGCAGCTTTTAGTACACTATTAGCTGACTACCAACAAAGAGAATCTAAAGTAGCAACGAAAGAAGAAGAAGCAGAAAAAGAAAAAAATCAACAACTATTAGCTGAAGCTGCCAACTATACTGTGGACAATATTGTTAATAGTATGGCATCTTTACAATTAGATTTTGGCAATATTATTAATGAACTAAAAGAAACACTAACAACAGAATCAGATAAATTAGGAGAATTAAATAAAGCGATCACGGTAGAACAAGATAATATAAAACAGCTACGCCAAGTTAGATTAATTGCCGATGCTCTACATATTCTAAGGCAAGAACACCAAGAAAAAATTAGACAATTAGAAGAAAAGACTACTGCACAAAGAGAAGCCATTGCTAAAGAAATGGCGCAACTACGAAAAGCTTGGACACAAGAACAAACAGAGTTTGAAATCAAAATAGCAGAAGAAGCAGAAATTTTAGCCCAACAAAGAGAACAAGCAGAAGAAGATTATCAATATGAACTAGCAAGACATAGACAAATAGAGACTGATGATTACGAAGAAAATCAACGACAACAAGAAAGAGAAATAACGGAAATAGAACAAGAAAAAGAGAAAGATTGGGCAGAAAGAGAGAAATATTTAACCGATCATCAAGCAGAATTTGAAGAGCATCAACAACAAATAGCTGGCTTTGAAGACAAACTAAAAGAAGAATACAATAAAGCCAAAGGAGAAGCTATTAAAGAGGCAGAAAGAAAAGCCAAGGTTCAAACAGATTTATTAGAAAAAGAATGGTCAGCAACGCAACAAGGGTATGAATTAAAACTACAGTCTTTAGAAGCAAATCTTGAAAGACAAACTCAACAAATTAATGAACTAACTACTCAACTGCAAGAAGCCAATACCCAAGCACAAAACCTCGCCCTCAGAGCTTTTAATAGTGAGCAGTAATAATAACTAATAACTAATAATTATTAGTTTATTACCCCAAAGATATTTTCATTTCAAAATCAATTATGACTATCAACTCCAAAAGTACTAAAGCAGAAATTTTAGCAGCATATAAAGCACTAGAAAAAGAAAAAAAATCCTTAGATATAGAACTAAAAAAAAGACCTATTACAACATCTTCTTCTGAATCAAAAAATAAAGAAATAAATAAGGTAAGTAATACCAATAAGACAACAGTATCTCAAAAAAATATGAATCAAACTATTCAAATTTTAGAACAATTGCAAACAGGGTTTGGTGGTGCAGTCAGTCATCTTTCAGAAAAATTAATTGTTGAAGCTACCTCCCTACAAGAGTTGCAAGAATCGATCGCTCAAGAAAGACAGCAACTAGAAGAACTACATGAGTTAAGCGAAATAGAAGAAGATACTATCGATAATCTGATTCAAGAGTATCAAGAAAGTGCCAAACAGTTTGCCGAAGAACTAAATCAACAACAAGAAAATACAGAACAAGAAATTCAAGAGTTGAAAAAAGCTTGGTTAAAAGAACAAGAAAATCATCAACGAGAAATCAAACAAAGAAATGAAGAACATCACAAAACTAAACAACGAGAACAAACAGAATATAAATATAATCTGGAATTAGCCAGAGATTTAGATGAGTCAGAATACGAACAGCAGAAAAAGTACTTATATAAAGAATTAGCAGAAACTCGTCAACAGCTAGAAAAACAATGGCAAGAGCGAGAAGAAAATATTGCTAACCGAGAAAAAGAATATGCAGAAGCAAAAGAAAAAGTAGAAGCTTTTGAAGAAAAGCTAAAAACAAAAATAAAACAGGGACAAGAAGAAGGGAAAGGAATCGGTATTTATCAAGCCAAAATAAAAGCCGATCTCAGAACCAAAGAAATTGAAGGAGAAAAACAAAATTATCAATTACGAATTCAAGCACTAGAACAAACTATTGAAACTCAAGAAGCTAGAATCAACAAACTATCTCAACAATTAGACATTGCTCAAAAACAAGTTCAAGACCTAGCTGTTAAAGCGATCGAAGGTTCATCTAATCGTAAGTCTTTTGAAGCGATGAAAGAAATTGCTATGGAACAAGCAAAAACACAACAGAAAGGAAAATAAGTGATTAACCAATACTTCTCGAATAAGCTACTTTATCGATCGAGAAGATGTAATTGCTCAATAACCGCTGAGGGCGATCGACGAGCAGCAAAATGAGAATTGCTGGGGTTGCTCAAAAACTGTACATCTGCTTTAATGGCAGAATGAAACTGGAAAAGCTGCCGAGAGAAATTCA
>JBFRWE010000441.1:0-3872 GCA_051439345.1 Xenococcaceae cyanobacterium | reverse complement strand
CAGAGAAAGAACCTTGTCCTAAAGGATAGATGAGGAATACTGCTGTGGCTGCGGATACAGGTGCAGAGTAAGCCACACAAATCCAAGGACGCATTCCTAAACGGAAGGATAGTTCCCACTGACGACCGAGGTAGCAGAATACTCCAATCAAGAAGTGGAAAATTACCAATTGGTAAGGGCCACCGTTGTATAACCACTCATCTAAGGAAGCTGCTTCCCAGATGGGGTAGAAGTGAAGACCAATAGCGTTGGAAGAAGGTACAACCGCACCAGAGATAATGTTGTTTCCGTATAATAAAGAACCGGCTACGGGTTCACGGATTCCGTCGATGTCTACTGGGGGTGCAGCTACAAAGGCGATTAAGAAACAAGTAGTTGCTGCGAGAAGAGTTGGAATCATCAAGACACCGAACCAACCTACATAGATGCGGTTGTTGGTGCTAGTGATCCACTGACAAAAGCGTTCCCAAGTACCTTGGCTTTGGCTTTGTTGTAATGTGGTTGTCATGTGTTTATGATTGCGTTGTTTGGTTATGTATATGGGATGGAAAGCAAGTTATATATTAATTAGTTTGTTTCCTTCACATTTACACAATAACTAACTTTCTCAACTTTGTCAAGTTTTGTAACAAAAATCTTGACGATATCTATCTAAAGTCATACACAATAAGGTTTGTCCTCTTAGCAGTTCCGCTATAAACTGAGGATTAATAAATAGGCAAATTTATTTGTATATTTCAATTAAGCTTTAACCCAGTTAAAAATAATCTGTTATTCCCAGGACAAGTTTTCCTTACTTGAGGAAATGTCAATACCTTTAATGTGGCTACGCATATTATTTATGAATCAAGTTCGAGCGAGTAGAGTTAATTACCAGAAATAGTTCTTAATTTAGCAATCATCTCAGCCCTGGTAGAAACATTTAATTTGGCAAACATCCGTTTTAAAGCTTGTTTAACTGAATTTTGCGTAATTCCTAGTTCAGCACTCAATTCCGCCGTTTTTAATCCTTCAGCTATTAAATTAGCAATTTGTTGTTCTCTAGTAGTTAAACATTTAACAAAGGGTGATTCTCTTACTTTCTGTTGCAATTTTACTTTAGCCAAACAAACGGATAAGTGAGTAGACAAAGCACTAAGTTGAATCAAATTTTCCTGGGTAAATGGTGGTGTATTTTTGCTGCGAGTAAAATAAATTTTTCCCAGTAAACGACCATCCCCAACTAAAGGAGCGATCAGGCGAAGCCTGGCACTTCGTGATCGCTAAATGCTCAATACCATAGCGTGAAAAAACGTGTTGATAGATAATACTATGCTGCCAATTTTTGGGAGTTAAAATTACTTCTTCATGTACTGGTGCATGATATTGAATCGCAAAACACATCAAAGGATCGTAGCGATAGCCTACCTCTTCATAATGCTGCAAAATGCTACTAGGTAAACCGTGAAATTCACAATCAATCACCCGAAAATCATCGGCAAAAAACTTCCAGCCCCAAGCTGTAGCTGCCACGATATCTCCAGCATTAGCCATAAAGTGCGCTCGCAATTCCGATTCATGGCTAGCACTGGCAAGATTGGAGAATAAAGAATGCAGCTTTCGAGACATATCAATCAAAACTAACGACTGTACGGACGTAGCATGCTACGTCCCTAACGACTACTAACCCTGCACCCATTTGGGGACTTTGGATAATGCCAAATCACATTTATTATAAGCAAGAACGAAAAAATAATTAGCTACTAGCAACAGACAAAAAAGTATAATTATAAGTTTGCAGGATAAGCTTATTTTTAAGGAGATAAAATTTATGGCGCGGATGTACTATGACGAAGATGCCAATTTAGATTTATTAGGGCAAAAAACAGTAGCAATTATAGGTTACGGTTCTCAAGGTCACGCTCATGCTCTTAATTTAAAAGATAGTGGTATTAACGTCATTGTTGGTTTATATCCTGGGAGTAAATCTCAAGCAAAAGCAGAGGCAGCAGGTTTAACTGTTAAGAGTGTGGCTGATGCAGCTAGTGCTGCGGATTTAATTATGATTTTATTGCCTGATGAGGTGCAAAAAAGTGTTTATAAAAACGAAATTGAACCTAATCTCAAGGAAGGAAAAATCTTAGCTTTTGCCCATGGTTTTAATATTCACTTTGGTCAAGTTGTCCCTCCATCTTTTGTAGATGTGGTTATGGTTGCGCCTAAAGGACCAGGACATTTAGTTAGACGTACCTACGAACAAGGACAAGGTGTTCCCTGCTTGTTTGCCGTTTATCAAGATGCTTCTGGACAAGCTCGCGATCGCGCTATGGCCTATGCTAAAGGTGTCGGTGGTACTCGTGCAGGTATTTTAGAAACTACTTTTAGAGAAGAAACAGAAACAGATCTATTTGGCGAACAAGCTGTTTTGTGTGGTGGCTTGAGTGCTTTAATCAAAACTGGCTTTGAAACTTTAGTGGAAGCTGGCTATCAACCTGAGCTTGCTTATTTTGAATGCCTTCACGAAGTTAAGTTAATTGTCGATCTGATTGTAGAGGGTGGCTTAGCAAAAATGCGCGACAGTATTTCTACTACCGCAGAATACGGTGATTATACTCGTGGACCTCGTATTGTTAATGAACAAACTCGTGCAGAAATGCGTAAAATTTTATCAGAAATTCAGTCTGGACAGTTTGCTCGTGAGTTTGTTTTAGAAAATATGTCTGGTAAAGCAGGGTTTACTTCTATGCGTCGTCAAGAAGCAGAACATCCTATTGAAGAAGTAGGTAAAGATTTACGAGCTATGTTTAGTTGGCTGAAAGAAGGGTAATCAGTGGGAGTTCGTAATCTTAGTTCGGAGTGACCTTTGGTAGTCTCTTCCCGTACAGAATTGTAACTTTTTAGGGAAGTTATGAAACCTGGCTGAACAATTGATAATTCCTAGCGATCGCATTTATAGTTAGTCGAACAAGTATAGTGCGATCGCAAATGTTTATGTGCGTAAACTAGATATGCAAACAACAGCAGAATATATTTGCGCCTTCTGTGGTGAATCTAATACTACTTTTATTGATATAAGTGCAGGTATGCAACAATCTTACGTTGAAGACTGTCAGGTTTGCTGTCGTCCTAATATACTTTATGTCAGGATTGATGAAGATACTTTAGATGTGGAAATTGATAGCGATTACGATTTTTAATTGGAATTGCTACAAAAGTAAAACAAGTCGGCAAAACAATCGCTCTGGTAACTTGCAAGTTGCTTATCTAGATGAGGTGTTGTGCAGCGATTGATTCTTTGGTTGCTAGATTACCTCACCTAGAGTACTAAATTACTGCTTTTTGCTTAAATCAAATTCTTCGAGGTAATAAGACTCATCAACTTCCACCAATCGTTTCTTACCTTTTTGAATATCCAAAGTTTTCGGTGGGTTTGGTGGTTGGGGAGTATCGGGGTCATCCCGACGAAAATCATCACCACCGTTACTAGAATTAAACAACGAGAACAACCAAGCTACTAGCAAACCAAATAGATAAGCGATCGCTAAAAGAACCATAAGTCTAAGTGCTATTAAAAACATAGTCTCTCCTTAGTAACAATGGAAGTAACGGTTTGTGAAGAGTCTCCGTATCTTAATTATACGCTAATTTGGATTAATACCTGGGGTTGCCCCTAATAAGCTTAGAATCACCTAAGTTGCCTATTCTCTGTTGCCTATTCTCTGTTGCCTATTACCTTGACCAGAATTGAAGAATGCAGTGTAAATGCGTCTAAGCTTACTAGGATTAATTGTTCCCTATTCTTTGTTCCCTTCTCCTCTGCGGAAAAACTGCTTAAGAATTTCTGTTGGTTGACGATCCCAAGTATCAATATGTTCGTAGATTAATCCTTCTGG
>JBFRWE010000440.1:0-10161 GCA_051439345.1 Xenococcaceae cyanobacterium | reverse complement strand
GGTTAGTAGGGGCGGTTCGCGAACCGCCCCGACGGTTGATTTTAATACCCCGACTTTTCATACATTGAGTAAATAAATCTTTAGTCAATGCTTGTTCTAAAGGATAAAAAAAAGGCTTTCTTTACATTTATGATAAGTCGCTTTATTAAAAACAACAGTCGGGGCGGTACGCCAACCGCCCCTACTAACCACTAACACTATTACTTCCCAGGCGATAACTGACAAATTTCTAAGACTTTAGTTTGGAGAGTAGAAATAGGTTCAGCACCTTTTTTAAGACTATATTCTAGTTCGAGTAAAATAGGCAAACAAGCTAAAAGTTGGTAACCACTAAGAGATTTTAATTCTCGGCGCAGATGATCGATCCGATAGGGATTACCCACTTCTGCTATTTGAGCGATCGCTTTTCGCTCTTTTTCTCCTGCTTCTTCCATCAATTTAACCATTGTCCAAGTACGAAATTGCCCTACCAAAGTAGCAACTATCTTCAAGGGTGGTTCATTCTTATTAATTAAATCTGTAACTAAAGCTAAGGCTTTTGCTCCATCTCCATCCCGAAGAGCAGCAGCTAACTGGAGGCTGTTTTGAGTATTACAGACTACTAAACTAGTAACCAAATTTTGGTCTATAGTTTGATTACTATAAATACTTAGTTTTTCTAACTCGTTCCACAGTTGTCTAGTATTATTACCTACCGATTCTGCTAATAATTCTATGGCTTGGGGAGTGAATTTAAGACCCATTTCTTGAGCAAATTGACGTACTCTACTTTGTAGTTGTTCTGTTTTCCAGGGAGGAATCAAACTAAATTCTTGTTCCAGAATAAATTGTTTAGCCAGCTTAGTAGATTTAAGTCGGCGGTCTGGTTTTTTGGGAGAAGTAAATAGTAAATGAGAAGTAGCAGGAATTACAGGTAAAGTCCGTTCTAATTCTGTCAGTAACTCTGAAGAACATTGCTGAAAAATAGTTGTATCCGTCAACCAGACTAAACGCTCTCCCGTACCAAAAACAGGTGTCATAGTTTGGTTAAGTCCTTCTTGAATACTTTCTGGGCGATCGCCTGGTAGTTTATGATAATTAAACTGTAACCAATTAGGATCGAGTACTTTTGCTTGTAACTTCGCTACTGCTTGAGCAATAGCAAAATCATCTTCTCCCCAAAACAAATAAGCTGGCATAAATCAGTGATCAAGAAAATTTCTCCTCTGCCTATAAATAAGCTTAGACCCATTTAAACTACATTCTTCAATTCTGGTCAAGGCAATAGGCAAGAGGGAATAGGCAACAGAGAGTATGCAACTTAGGTGAGTCCAAGCTTAATTAGGGGACTTAAAGCACTAGCTTTAAGTCTAGACAAACTCACTCTGAAACAAGCAGGAATCCCACGTCATTTTATGCGTGGGAGCGTCAATTACTTACTTAATGCTTTGAGGCGACTTACCTTAAGCCTAAATTTACCACCACTAGTTTCCCCAAAAGCACGAACCCGAACAATATATCTGCCATTTTCATCAATGCGTGTAAAGAGAAGAGAATTAGTTGAACCATCGGTTCCATCATCATTTTCACCAATTTTCGTACCATCTTCTCCAATCAACAGAACAATGGTATCAAAATCATCGGAAACTAGATCTACTGCGACTTGGTCTCCTTTTCTTAAATCTATATAATAGTCTCTGGCAAAACCACCTTCTCCTGTCGGAATATCTTCTTCTGACAGGTTATCCGTAATTTCTTGTTCTGAGGATAAAGGTACGGGGCTATAGAGTTTTAATTGTGCCTTAGCTGGCAGTATGTTCAATCCTATAGCTAAGGTAGAAATAAACATTAGAAAAAAATAATTCCAGCGTAGGGCAAATTTTTTAGCCATATTTAATCGAGTTAAGATAGCTTAGATCAATACATTATAAAGCGAAGTTCATTTGATGGCTGATAGCAAACCAACCAAGATAATAATTACTAATAATTTACTAGCTATATTCTATGATAGTACCCTCTCGAAGAGCTTGGCTCAGGTGGTACGGAAGACAGAAAATAGAACCAAGAAGTTATGCCTTATCCTCTCTTCCCTATTTCTTCCCAAAATGGAAGCCTATAGTCACAGATTTAAACAGATTTAAATGGAGTAATAATCATCATCAATGAGTAGATTATTTATTCGTCTAGGTATTGGTTTATTATTCACTATTTTTGCTCTCTTAAATTATTGGGGCAATGTTAGTGAAAATCCAGTTACAGGAGAAATGCAAAGGATACAGATATCACCTCGTCAAGAGAGAGTATTAGGTCTTGAATCTAGGGAACAAATGTTTCGGCAATACGGAGGCTTATATCCTGATAGAACTTTACAAGCCTATGTAAGTCAAGTAGGAAATAGGCTGATCGATAATTCCTCTGCATCTAAATCTCCTTACCCTTTTAATTTTTATTTGCTCAGAGATACTATAACTATTAATGCTTTTGCTTTGCCAGGGGGTCAAATATTCATTACTACAGCACTTCTTAGTAGTCTTACTTCAGAAGCACAATTAGCAGGGGTTTTAGGTCGCGAAATTGGTCATGTAGTGGCTAGACATAGTGCAGAACATCTTTCTAAGCAGCAATTGGGAATAGCTTTAGTTAATTCAGTAGGGGTGGCTGCTAGCGATCGCCCTAAAACTAGCAGACAAGCAGCAATTTTAGCCCAGGCAGTTAACGAAATACTTACTCTTAAATATGGAAGAGATGATGAATTAGAGAGCGATCTCCTTGGTTTTCGTTTTATGGTTGAGGCTGGCTACAGTCCGATTGGTCTAGTAGAATTAATGAATATTTTAACTTCTGCCCGAGGAGATTCCCAACTACCAGAATTTTTTAGGAATCATCCTAATCCTAAAAACCGTATAGAAAAATTAAAACAAATAATTGCTCAAAATTATCCCAGTGGAATTCCTCGTGAACTTGAAGAAGGCACGGAAAAGTTTAATCAAGTAGTTTCTCCTCGTCTTTAGAAATCGGCGTAAGTCTCATAAATCTGGATTAAGTTTAGTAGGGAGTAGTAAGTAGTAAGGAATGAAGAAAGAGATGAAAAATTTACTTTGACGAAATAGAAATATCTAATCAATTTTGCTTGGGGAGGTTTTGATGAACATAACTATTCTCTATTGGATAGTAATAGCTTTAATGATTATTGGCGTTATCGGAGCAATTATTCCAGGACTTCCTGGTAGTAGTATTATTCTTGCTGCAATCTTAATTTGGAGTATTGCTACAGGATTTAATGGTATTGGTTGGCCTCTGATTTTAATTTTTATTGTCTTAATTTTGAGTGCCTTGGTAGAGTATTTAGCTCTTTACTGGGGAGTACAAAAAGCTGATGCTAGTAAATGGAGTACCTATGGGGCGATCGCTGGGATGGCGTTAGGATTTTTAGGCTTATTGCCAGCTTTACCTTTGGGAGGGCCTTTGATTGGTATTCTGTTTGGGGCAATTGTGGGTGCTTTTTTAGGAGAATATCTCTATCGCAATAATTTGAAATTAGACGAAAGAATTAGACAAGCTGGTAAAGTTAGTTTAAGTATTGTTGTCGCTTCACTTATTGGTAATATTATTGAAGCTTTTTTGGCAGCCTTGGCAGTAATTATTTTTATTGTTAGTACTTGGCCACCAGTAGGCATAATTTAATTAAAGTTAAATAGTTAGCAACATACTATTAATTAATTGACTGAGCCTAAAAATACTATCTATGATGGTGCATATTTTCTCTTGTGTAGTAATATCTCGATGTCTAGATCGCTTGTAGTTAACTTACCGCGTTATTTTTCTGTTCCTAATCATTTACAAGTTATTACACCAACAAAAGCGATTGCCAGAACTTTAAATATCTCTCACTACAGTCTGGAAAGTCTGGCAGAAATAGCAGTGCGAAAACAAGGTTGGACGATCGCTTCTTCTTTAATGGCTCACCGTCTTTTACATAAAGCAATTAGAGAAACTCAGGATAATAAGGACGTTGAAGGAATAGCCCGTTTATTTACCCCTACCCTGAATAGTTTATTGCGTAGTGGAGTGGACTTGAATGCTTTGCAGAAATATCCCTCAGTAAGAATACAAAAGTTAGCCAAATTAGCTCTTGTCTACCAAAAAAGATTGAGAGAGAGAAAAGCCCTCGCCCCAGCAGAATTATTTTGGCAAGGTAGTCAGATTGTAGCCAATACTAACTCTTATTTATTTTATGGTTATTTTACTCCTGGTGAGGATCAAATTGCTTTTATCAATGCGATCGCAGGAGATGACAGTATCATGATTTTGCCTGATGGCGAGGGGGATTTTTGGGCTGGAAATAAAAACAAGATTGCTTATTTAGAAGCAAGAGGATGGATAGTTAAACAAGATTGGCAAACAGAAAAGTTAACACCACAAAAAGATGAGATCTGTTTAGGCAAACAATTACAACAGTCTTTTTTATCAATAGATAGTAATGCAGAGAAAAAGCATGATCGTGTTTCTTTACATGTCTATCCCAACCTAACCCAAGAAGTGCGCGGGGTATTAACCCAAGTCAAAGTATTATTAACTCAAGGTGTAGCAGCTAAAGATATTGTTTTAGTAGCCAGAGATGAACAGCTATATGGTTCAACTCTTTTGGATATTGCTTGGGAATACAATTTACCTCTGAGGGCATTATACGAAATTCCTTTAGAACAAACTCGTATAGGTGCGTGGCTAAAACTGTTATTGGAAGTCATAGAAACTAGTTTTCCTTTTGAGTCTACAGTCAAGCTACTAACTCATCCTCTTGCAGGACAAATATCGACAGAAATATGGTCAAAAGCAAGAGAAAAATACCCTCACAGTCTACAAGCATGGTTAGATTTAGGATTAGACTTATCCTGCTTAGATTTACCAACCCAAAATAGTCGCGATCGCTGGTTACAATCTCTACTTAATATTTTAGAAACCTTTCAAGTAAAACAACGAGGGAAAAAATGGGCAAGGGAAATTGTGGCTTTCTATTTGCTGCAAGATGTCTTAGTTCAAATTTCCCAACCCAAAAGCGAACAAATAAGTAAACAAACTTTTTTACAAGAAGTAAAGCAAACTCTGGCTCTTTTCAGTGTACCGATTCAACCTGGTAGGGGAGGTGTAGAACTTCATAACCCTTCATCTTTATTTGGTGCGAGTTATCAGTATGTTTTTGTTTTGGGTACAGCAGAGGGCATTTTTCCTACTCCTATTAATAACGATCCTGTTCTCGATTTTTTCGATCGCCAGCAATTAGCGAAACAAGGATTTCCCATCGAAACTGCTTTAGCTATAGTCCAAAGAGAAGCCCTAACTTTCTATCATTTACTAGGAGTACCTACCAAAAAAATTGTTTTTTCTTATCCCCAATTAATAGAGAGAAAGACAATCTTACCTAGTCCTTATCTCGCTCAATTACAACTAAAACCTGATTCTCTGAGGGATTTGCCGTTGGCTAGTATAGAGGAAGCCCGTCAAGTATATTTACAACAAAAAGAGCGACTAGACGATCCAGTTATCCACCACACGCTAAAAGCTTGGCAAGTAGAGCAACAAAGAGAAAGTAATCATCCCCAGGATGAATATGATGGAGTTGTGGGTATACCTATCGATCCTGCTACTAGGGTTTTCAGTGCTTCTCAACTTACCCAATTAGGGCAATGTCCGTTTAAGTGGTTTGCTTCGCGTTTACTCAAGTTAAAAGAATTACCCGAAGCAGAAACCGATTTAAGTACTACCCTCAGAGGAAATCTCTACCATCGCTGTTTAGAATTATCTCTAGCCAAAATTAAAACTACTGCTGACTTAGCCAAATTTAATGCAGAACAATTAACTAAGATTTTTTTACAAGCAGAACAAGATTTAGCATTATCCCAAATACCAGCATGGACAGCACAACGACAAGAACATTTAGTCAACTTGTGGTTTAATCTGATTACCCCCAGCTTTTTACCACCAGAAACCGAAATTATGGCTAGAGAAACATCTTTTCAGATGGAATGGCATGGTTTACAAGTAAAAGGCAAAGTAGATAGGATCGATCGCGCTATAGAGGGATTAGTTATTCTCGATTATAAAACTAGTAGTAATGCACCTACGGGAGTTAAAGATAATACTGGCAAAGCGAATATAGATATTCAACTTCCCTTGTATATGGATGCAGTAGAACAATCTTTCCCCAATGAATCTATTAAGACTGCTGCCTATTATTCTCTAACTAAACGCAAAATTATTAAACGTGCCAAACAAAATAAAGAAGAGTTAGCTGCTTTTGCCGAACAAGTTAAATCTTATTTAGCACAAGGTTATTACCCTGTTGAACCAGATATAGAGCAAAAAGCTTGTACCTATTGTTCTTTCGATTTAGTTTGTAGAAAAGATCTTTACCATCGGCAGGAGTTCGAGCCTATGCCTACAAGCCTTTAATCTCGGCATAAACATTGTTAGTAAGCTTAGACTCACCTAAGTTACATATTCGGGCGTTGCCTATTGCCTATTGCCTATTGCCTATTTTTAATTGATATTTTTTGTCTTACTGAGTGCGTCAGGCTCAAATTATGGCACATTTATTAATATCATTTCGGTTTTGCCGATTCAGGAGTAGCAATATGTGTAAAAACTATCTTGTGAGAAGAACTATTTTCCTAGTATTATTGCTAGCTGTCCTAGTTACAACTGTCAAAGTAGTAGCTAGTTCTAACTCCACAGTAGTTCAGAGAATAACACCTTGGTGGCCTTCCAGTTGGGGAGATAAAGATGAGGCAGGAGCCAGCAACTGGATGACGGACAAAAAGGTAATGAGTGCAACTCAGCTAATTAAAACAGGCAAGATCTATGAATTAGGTCGGCAGTATGATGGAGAGATGCCACTTTTTGGTGAACGTGTGTTCTCATTGCGAATTCCTGGTGCACCTACTGGAGGTCCTTTGGGTCAAAACCAGCTAGTGTATCATGATGAGTTTCTCACTACAGAAATTGGGCAAGTTGGAACTCAATTTGATGGTTTAGGTCATATTGGTATTCAGCTAGGAGAACCAGGAGACCAGAAACAAATGCACTATTACAATGGCTTCACTGAAAAGGAAATGGCTAATGCCAATGGTTTACAAAAGCTGGGCATAGAAAATGTTCGACCCATCTTTACTCGTGGGATTCTCCTCGATCTAGCAGGACAAAAGAACCGAATGCTAGAGGCAGGAGAGGAAATAACTATGGAAGATGTTAAAGCTACCTTAGCCAGGCAAGGCTTGAAGGAGGAGGATATACAGCCAGGAGATGTCGTTCTCTTTAATACTGGTTGGGGAAGTCTCTGGAAAGTAGATAATGAACGTTTTAATCAAGGTGCTCCAGGAATAGGCTTGGAAGTTGCTAACTGGCTGATCGAAAAACAGGTTATGCTCGCTGGAGCTGATACCTGGCCAGTAGAAGTTGTCCCCAACCCAGATCCTAATCTGGCTTTTCCAGTACACGGAGAATTGATTACCAAGAATGGCATCTTTTTACATGAAAATCTCAACTTAAACGGATTAATTGAGGATAAAGTCTACCAATTTGCTTATATCTTTGTTCGTGTTCCTATTGCTGGTGCCACAGGCTCGCCAGGAAGTCCGATAGCTATCCGCTAAGACAAAATTTAAACAGAAGAATCAAAATGAGATTTTGGTAACTATACCAGTTCTCGTAAATAACTAGAGACTTCGGTGATGGTAGGTGTTAGGTGTTAGGTGTTAGGGTGTAGGGAGGATAGTAGTTTTGAGCTTTTTACTTGCTTTTAATTAGTTTTTTATCTCTCCGATTACTTTTGAGCGTGGGCTATGCTTGGGTTTCCCAAGCTTATAGAACCACGCTGTTGAGAAATGGTATTATTTTTTATTTTTGGCGATGTACTGTGATTCGTTTTTGTGGATTTTGCTTTCTTACCCAAGCTAAAAATTTACGCATTTGTGGTTCGGTTTTTAAGGCTTCAATGGTATTTAATTCCTTTGCTAAACGCTTATTATCAAATAAAACATGAATCTGTCGGTGGCAAGCTGAACAAATATCAATTGTCGAACTTATTTCTAGATTTTTGCGCTTGGTATGCTGTTTGGGTATTAAGTGATGGACTGTAAGATTTTTCATCTCACGATCGCATAATTCACATTCCATAAGATTGTTATGAATAGTATTTATGTGTATCTTTTTGTCTATTGAAACTGCCCATAGCAGTTAAGCCTGTACTCACCTAAGTTGCATACTCTCTGTTGCCTATTCCCTCTTGCCTATTGCCTTGACCAGAATTGAAGAATGCAGTTTAAATGTGTCTAAGCTTATTACTGTCAAAGTTAGTATTTTGTTTTTTCTCAAACAATTTTAGCTATTTATTATGATTAGAATTAAACAATAAAAAAAGTAAGATGGGCATTGCTTACCTTTACATTGCTTTTATCACCTTCGTCCTATCAAATTAAGCAGATGAGTAGATGGCAAATTCGTGAAGATGATTTGACGGGTAAAAAGATTGCTGCCCTTCTTCAGAAACATCTCGAAAACATGAATAAGATTTCACCGCCTGAAAGTGTTCATGCTCTTGATTTAAAGGCATTGCGATCGCCTGAGGTGACTTTTTGGACGGCTTGGGAGGAAGATGAATTACTTGGATGTGGTGCATTGAAAGAACTAGATTTAAGAACTGGTGAAATAAAATCAATGCGTACCGTCACAATCCACCGTCGTAGGGGTGTTGCCTCTAAAATTCTTGAACACATTATCCAAGAAGCTAAACGACGTGCTTACGATTGTCTAAATTTGGAAACAGGGAATTTTCCCGAATTCGTCCCAGCACAAGCCTTGTACAAACGTTATGGGTTCGAGTACCGAAGTCCTTTCGCTGGATATATTGAAGACCCCAATAGCGTGTTTATGATGAAAAAGCTTTAGGAACTACAAGATATTTGTTTAGATAGGTGTATTATTTATTTTTGGCGAATCCAGCATAGGTTTGAACTCGATCGATTGTAAAACCCAAGCTGTAATAGAGTCGTAAAGCTCTTTTATATGTGCGATTTGTACCAATAAAAAAGTATTTACTTGGCTCTCCAAAGTGACTTTTAAGCTTGTACATACAACGAATTGCCAAAAATCTTCCCAGTCCTTTCCCATAGAATTCAGGTAATATTGCCAATTCTTCGATCGACATTTCGTTACCCCAAATACGTCCATAGCAAGAACCTATTATTCTTCCATTGTATTCTAATCCAATCCAAGTTTTTACAGCATCTTCTTTTTCTTGAGCATCCTCTAACTGTAATTTTTGGAATTCTTTGATCTGCTCTATTTTTTCTGATGGAAATACATCATAATTAACACGATAAGCCTTATTGTATAAACCAATAAATTCTGATAGACGATTTTTAGTGAAGGAAATTTCCTGAATATTTTTAGGTAGCTTAGGAAGCTCAGTTGTTTCAAGTATATTTTGACTAGCAGTCATTGTGAGCCTAGGTTGCATATCAAAACCTAGTTCAGGTAAAAGTCCTGCATAATAAGCATTATGGGATGGAAACTTTTCATCTATTACCATAACAAGTTCATCAGCAAGACTAGCTTGAATAAATTCAGTTTTGATCTGTTCAATTGCTGCTTTAATAATTTGATATCTACTAGACCATAGGGAAGGAATTATATATTGAATACTTTGTTTACCTAAATTGTTGATTAAATAACGACAAAAAGCAATTTTATTTTTTTCGACTTCAATTAAATAAATTTTCTCATCATAGGGTAATTGAAAATGAAAATTAATAAATTCATCGATTTTATTAGGCTGAAAACCAAGTATTGGAAATATCTCCTTAACTGTTTTTTTGAATTGTTGGAGATATTCCGAGTATTCGTTTTTTTCTATTATCTTCAGAGACATAGATTTTACCTGATTTTTAATTTTTAAACTATTCTTGACTAAAATTATTAACTAAACGATATTCACTTTCATTATCTAAAATTTATTCCCAATGGAAAATCTACTATCACAACAGTTGTTATCTCTCAGTGCGATCGCTCATAGTCTTTCTACTTTTATTTAATTAGGAAATTATCTACAATAAAGAAACTATTCTGTAATGTAGAAATGGCAATTAATATTAAAAACACTGAGGCAGATAGACTGGCTAGAGAATT
>JBFRWE010000439.1:0-5371 GCA_051439345.1 Xenococcaceae cyanobacterium | reverse complement strand
ATTGGGCCCTGGGATCGAAAACCTCAACCCACGGCTGGGAGGCTAACCAATTATCTTGATATTCATATCCATAATTTTGTGGCACTTGCTTTGGCTGGAGTCAAATCCAGAAACTACCAAAAAATTCAAACCCCTCAGAAGAGCAAGGATTTGCCGCTCCCAGATGCTGCTTAGATTGGTAAAACACGAGTGCATTGGTGCGATAGCTATCTGCGTTATTGGGAGCGAGCGCAATCAACCCATCTCTAATAGTCGCTACCTGTTGTTGTGCCAATACTGGATCTAACCAAACGTGAGGATTTCCCTCTTCATGATGGTGTCCGTGTCCTTGTTCTTCCTCTTCGTGTTCGTGTTCCTCATGTTCCTCTTCTATGACCTCTATTCCCTTACTGGAATCAATTTGCTGAAGTTGGGAATTACCTGCATTGGCTATTAAACCAGATAAAAACTCTTCCATACCCAACCCGTTTTCTACTAAGATATCTGCTGTTGCTAGGAGTTGGGCATCTTTTGGAGTTGCTTGATAGTCATGTACCTCCATACCAGGGGAAATTAAAATATCCACTTCTCCTGTATCTCCTACCACAGCTTTGGTAAACAGATGAATAGGTAGGAAAGTAGTGACAATTTTGAGACGGGAATTATTTTGTGCTGTGGCAATAGTATTTATTGAAATAGCACTCAAACAAGTTAAACCTGTAATTAAAGAGCATTTACAGAAATTTATTCTAAAAGCTGAGAATACATTGAAGGACATCTTAATCTTATGACTATCGATTAGTAATTATTTTGTTACTATAAAGATAATGATAATCATTATCATAAATTAACAAGCCAAAGTTTTGTTGAAATTTATTGATTTCCTTTTTCTTTAAATGCCAATTTTCGCTTTGTAACCAGTAGTTTCTATGACAGTTCGACAAGCCCGTAGTCAACAAACCATTCTCAATCTCCTCAGAGAACTCCAGCAAGAAATCGACGCTCAAGATTTGCATTTGGAGTTACGTCGTCGAGGCCAAAAAATGGGATTAGCAACAGTGTATCGTGCTTTAAAATTTCTTCATAAAGAAGGCTTAATCCAAGAAAGACCGAGTACCAATAATAAATCTTTCTATAGTGCGACTTCATCACATCACCAACACCACCTTAACTGTCTTAATTGTCAGTGCTCGATTGTTGTTGCAGATTGTCCAATTAGTGAAAAGTTAGAGCACTGGTTTCAGTCTCAAGAATTTAAGGTTTATTACCATACCCTAGAATTTTTTGGCTTATGCCCTGACTGTCAAAATCAAGCAACTTGCTACCAAAACACAACTTCCAACAGAGATAATCTATGACTACAATCAAATCATTCCCTTAAAAACCCTGGCTCTCAACCAGGGTTTTTGATTCCATAGATTAATTATCAGAGGGTGAATTGAATGAAAATTATGCATCTAATTGCCAATGATGCTGCCCTACTTCTGGTTTACTCAACCAGCAATCATCTCTACTCCTATCAAATCTTGTTCTCGAATGGTTTTATTAATCTCTCTAATTTAATTCATCTAGATTCTGTTTTTTTCCGACTAAAATGATTGGCATTATCTAGTCTGGTGATGAGCAAGAGTTATGACGAATAAGTTTCCCAAGAAGACAGCAATTAACAACACGAAAGCAACGTCTAGAATTCAAAGAGGTTACAAAAAGTCTTCCTCAGATGAGGAAGCAAGCACTCAAGTCGAACCTTCCTCTAAATCATCCCCACCATCGCTAGAAAAACTAGACCGAGCTACTAATTCTCAAGGCGAAGTCTTTTCCGCTGGCGATTTAATCCAAATTAAAGACTTAAGAAATCTGACTACTACGGCATATATCAAGTATTTTTATGCAGAGCCTAGAGGGACTATAGCAGTATATGCCCCCGCAGAGGAGCTTGAAAAAGGTTGGTTATGGTCGTGCATGTTTTTGTTTGGTTGACTCTTTGATTAGAGCTTGATTGTTTAACTAGCTTTTATACCAATTCACTCAAAAAATGCTACAAATACTGAGAAAGTATCTATTCTTAAATTTGTGAATGTCTGGAGTCCTGAAAATTGAAATTGTGGAATCAGAAGCCACACTGAAAAAGTTATTGACTCAACAAAAAAGTGCGAAAATGGTAGAAAGAGTTCAAGTACTCTACTGGCTCAAAACAAATCAAGCCGACAGTGTAGGACATCTAGCAGCAATGTTAGGGCGACATCGTACCACTGTCTCTAGATGGCTGAGTAAATATCGTCGAGGAGGTCTGAAAGCTCTCCTGACCATCTCCTCTAGTCCAGGAATAACTGCTACCATTCCTCCATTCGCGATCGCTCTTCTCAAACATGAGCTAGCCGATCCAGAAGGATTTTCCAGCTATGGAGAAATACAAACCTGGTTAGAAACATTGTGTGATGTCAAAGCATCTTATAAGGTAGTTCATGATACAGTTCGTTATCGATTGAAAGCTAAATTAAAAGTGCCTCGTCCTGTTCATCTCAAACAAGAGAAAGGGGCAATCGAGAACTTCAAAAAGCGCACCGCCCGCGCTGAGGTTTCCTCAGCGTAAGGACGGAGCAAGAAAAACTAGGTCAACAGATAATCACTAGCCTGGAACAGTATCAAGATAGTTTAGGGGTGTATGAACAAATTCGTTACTGGTGCGGAGCCGGAGATGATCCGCCTCCGGCCAAGATGAAAGTCGATTGGGACTAAAAACTATGCCTGGGCGAAAAATTACGCTGAAGGGAGTTAAACCAGTAGGGATTGAAGATTGGCAGTTCGAGTATTTCTGGCTTTATGGCGAACGTTGAACCCCTCTCAGGAGAAAATTTTTTCTGGGAATTCTGTCACTTTGATAGTATCTGTTTTGAGAAATATTTAGAGTTATTTGCTCAGAACTTTCCCGAAGATTTGCACATAATTCAGGCGCGATAATGGTTCTCCCCATCGAGCTTTTGAGTTAGATATTCCTGAGAATGTAATTTTACTTTTTCAACCTCCTTATAGTCCACAAATTAATCCCATTGAAAGACTTTGGAAACATCTCAAAAAAGGTCTCAAGTGGGGTCTATTTGAAGATTTAGATGCCTTGAGAAATACTGTTCAAAAAATTCTCCCGAAACTAAGTCGAAAAATCATCAGTTCATTGACGGGATGGAAATTTATTGTCGATGCTATATGTGTAGCAGGCATTTAGTGAATTGGTATTAGCTCTTAGCTTCTTGGCGCAGTCGCTCATGGGGGTTCCCCCCATGAGCAAATGCTGAAAGGGTTTCCCGACGCTTTGCAAACTGTTGAACCCGAAGGGCTAATAGCTAATAGTTTATTTTAATGAATTAATCCCTTTGGTTATGTATATCTATTGCTACTTGAAAAAGCCCTAAAGGATTAGCTTCGCGTCACGCACCGCGATTAGGCACTCGGTTTCCGAGCGCGTAAAGACGGAGCAAGAAGAAGATTTTCCTCTCCCTTTATTTTTTCAAGTAGCTAGTATAACTTTTAGAAAGCTCGACTAAAAATATTTAAGCTAATCTCCAATTAATAATTAATTATCGCGCTCGAGCGGAAGTATTTCAACTTTTTTAACCTGACTTTATCAGTATATAAATATTAGTTTATAATAAAGATGGGTTAATAATAACTTCAAGGGTAAAGAAAGAGAACTCGTACACTTAAATAACAATATTTTTAAGAACAGCAATTAGTAGCTGCTTAAGAAAAAAAACCATTAAAATACCCCGACTTCTTTAAAGTAGGAAGTAAAAAGTAAAAAGTAGGAAGTTTTGATGAGTTACTTACTACTTTCTACTTAATACTTTCTACTTCTAGAAAATTGTCAGGGTAAAAGTCCATCAAAACCTTATCTAACCTAACATGAATAATCAAAAAACGGCAACATCATCACAGCTCATCAACAACCTAGTTGATTGAAAAAACCGTCATCACCTTCATCTAGTCAAAAATCAGAAAGCATCAGAAATCCAGAGGAAAGCTAACGAACTACCTGGCTTAATCGTTAAACGAACAGTATTGCCCCGTGTCCTCAAGTTATTCATAATAAATAAAGTTATCAACGTTTTTTATTGACAATTATTGTTATGGCTCGAAAAAAACCAGACTTCGACGCGACTAAAACCGAACACTACCGTTCCTATACAGTTAGAGAACATGAAAGGAAGATGTATGAGAGAGTATATAAATTCGTCTGCATTGGATGTGAGCGCGTAGTTGAAAGAAAAAGTTATGCCGTGTGTTGTCCCAGCTATGGCAATGAATGTAACGGAAAAACTTCTGTATGTCGTCGAATTATTAGTCATGAAACACCACTGTCAGGATATACTTTAACTCCTTTACCAGAAGAGTTACAACCTCAAGTAGCACCATCTAAAGCTAAGTCTAAGGTTAAGAAAAAAGTGGATGACGGGGCTGCTTCTTTAGAAAATCGACCCTACAGTGGTAGACAAATGATGAAGCGGTTGAAATGTGGCGAGCGCCTTCTAAGAATCAAGCGTTCTCAGCCTGACTTTACCGAATGGAGTCAACAACGAGATCCAGAAGGTATTGCTTGGCAATATCAAGATGGTCAGTTTGTCCCCCTTGAAGTCTCTACTCTTGATTCTGAAGCAAGCAAGGTGAAATCTTCACCCAAACCATCAAAATCCAAGACTAAGACTAAATCTCAAACCAAGCAGAAACAGAAAACTACCCAGAAGAAGAAACAAGATTCCGTTCAAACCGTCAACCTTGAAAATGCAACTTATAGTGGACGGCAATTGATGCAACGGTTTAGATGTGGTGAGCGTCTTCTGAGAATTAAACGCTCTCAACCAGATTTCTCTGAGTGGAGTCAAAAGCGAGATCCAGACGGCATGGCCTGGAAGTATCAAAAAGGTCAGTTTGTTCCCAACATGGGCTAAACTGGACTACTGCTTACATTCTTGGCTGAGAAACATTAATTCTCAGAAGTCACAAGTAAGGGAAGGAAACAAATGACAACTGAACAGTTGCTTAACAATGAAGTTGCTGTCGAGCAAGATCAATCAAATTCACCCCCAGAAAAATGAGAAGAGAAGAACATTAACAACTAGGACAAGAGCGAGCTGGACTGTGTAGGACTTAGGGGGAGAAGAAGAGACTTAGGGCTCTAGAGACTGGGAGACAAGAAGATGTTCACTCCGTTACACCTTCTCAGGTTGAGGTGGCCAGCAGAAGAATTGAGGCGGGATTATGCTTTTTTTGGCCCAAACTTGCAAGATTATTTCCACTCATAAAGATAGGCTTGGTTTAATGACAAATACCTGGAAGCTATTTGACAGAGTTAATAAATTGTGAAGACACAGTCAATACTATTTCACTAGGGAAAAAC
>JBFRWE010000438.1:0-8335 GCA_051439345.1 Xenococcaceae cyanobacterium | reverse complement strand
AACGTTTCAATTTACTTTGCCAACAAAAAATTCTTAAAGTCAGACAGGAGTGTCTGGAATATGGTCGGGCTTATGGAGAAGATTGGAGCATTATTCATGAAAGTTTGATGTGAGAAGGTTTTGCCGAGAAAGCTAGTATATCTAAACTAATATAAACAAAGCTGATTAATCGACGAGAGCATGGGCATTTCAAGCCCGATAACCCCATAAGTTCAACTTAATCGTACAGATATACCAATTTGACAACAACCAATTCCCAAGCATTCTGGGCATAATTCCCCGAAATGATGGTTTCGTAGAATGGTCAGGGAAAAGGTAGAATGAACCTATGAAAGTTAAGGGGAATGGGCAAGGGAAGGTGTTAACCGCCAACGAGTTAAAGCGGTTATTTAGCGATGGGTTAGTAAGTCCGAGAGATCGCTGTCTGTTTGCCATTTGTTTGTTTACTGGTTGTCGTATTTCTGAAGCCTTGGCTTTACAAGTAACTGACATTAAAAATAAAACGATTACTTTTAGAAAATCTACCACGAAAGGGAAGCTTAAAACCCGTACTATCGATATTCCTGCACCTTTATTGGGGTATTTAGCTGAGTATCAACCACCGCCGAATCCTTATAATCGGAGTTTGTTTCCCAGTAGAGAAGGTAAAGCTTTGAGCCGTTCGATGGCTGATAAGTTACTTCGTGCTGCTTGTAAGAGGATTGGTGTAGAAGGAGTTAGCACCCATAGTTTTAGAAGAACGGCGTTAACTCAGATGCACAATGCAGGTATTCCTTTAAGACATATTCAGGAAATCTCTGGTCATAATGATTTGGGAACTTTGCAGAGGTATTTAGAAGTTTCTCCAGAGCAAAGGAAAAAGGCTGTATCCGTTATTGGTTGGTGAAACTTAATATCACCAATTCAACTGTACAAAAAAGTTTTCGCTCCTTACCAGAAAACCAGATAACAATATAACCTGCAACTCACGGTTTTCTGGTCAAAATATTTACCAAGAAGCGCATTTTCTTGCTGCCGTTCTGTTACTCCGAGATACCGAGCCAGTTTGAAATTCAAGTGATTTCGATCACAAGAGATAGTGTGAAATAAAGTTAGTCTAGCTTTATATAAACATTATGTGAAGCTACTACTTAAAAGCGTAATTATACAGAAGCAAACCAATATTTTTTATCTGGCTTGTTTTCAAATTAACTATTTATTTGGCTGTAAATATCAACATTTATAGCTCAAAAATTTATTGGCGAAAAATCAAGAATTTATCATCGCAAGTTAATGATTTGCGGACGGATTATGCTGTGCGTTTTTAAGTGGTGGCGAGGTATAGCTGCCTATGTCTTCGTCTTCATTAGAAAAGTCTGTTGAAAAATCGCTTTTAAATTTGAATCGCGAAAAAAGTCTCAAAGATTTATTTTGGAGTAAGTTAAATTATGACAGAGTAAATCAAGAACTTTCGCGTAGAAAACAAAAAGCGTTGGATAATTTTCACAAATATTGGTATAGACATTCATCAATATCCAGCAGTAATAGATTATTTAAAACAGTGGCAATCTAATCTAGAAACTCGCTGGGATAAAGGCAATCATTGGTATGAGCTTCGTTCTTGTTCTTACTACAATAAATTTGAAATGTCAAAAATTGTGTATCCAGATATATGTAAAGAGCAGCGATTTACATTAGATACGAAAGGTTATTATCTTGATGCTACTTCAAGTTGTATAGCAGTAAATGATTTGTATCTTCTAGGGATACTTAATTCTCAAACAGTATGGTCTTACTTAAGTGAAAAATGTGCTGTGTTGGGTGATGCCAATCAAGGTGGACGAATTAGACTTAAATCGTTTTATGTCGAACAAATACCAATTCCTCCAGCCTCTAATTCTGAAAAAGAAACAATATCTCAATTAGTCCAAAAATGCTTAGATGCCAAAGGTGTTGACTGTGAAGCATGGGAAAAAGAAATAGACGATCGCGTCGCTGCGCTTTATGGCTTGTGATAGAAGTAAAGGAGATAACGGGATTAGTACATAATAAAGTTAATTAAGACTATGCAACCAGCTTTACACTTAACCACCAAAGTTTTACCAGGAAAAAAGATTGAAATAGAAATTCCCGAAGGAGAAATAGGCGATACCGTTGATATATTCGTTGTTTTACCAGAGAAACCCAAAAAACAAAAACTTTCGGTATTGGAATTAATAGAAACAAGTCGTAGTCAACGCTCTCCCAGAAGTGCGGAGGATATAGATCGACAACTGCAAGAGGAAAGGAATTCATGGGACAGTTAGTAATTCCATCTGGCAGCAAGGTTTATGTAGATACTGCGGTGCTTATTTATACTCTTGAGGGTAATACGGATTATTTTGACTTACTCAAACCTTTGTGGACAAAATTTCAAGCGCGAGAAATAGAACTTATTAGCAGCGAACTAATCTTAATGGAAGTGTTAGTTTTACCCTTGCGAAATAATGATAAATCTCTGGTTTCCGACTACGAACAACTGCTGCTAAATTCAGCAATGCAGCTTATCCCTATCGATCGAGCTATTTTACGACAAGCTGCTAATTTACGGGCTAAGACTTCGTTAAAAACGCCTGATGCTATTCACGCTACTACTGCTATGGCGATAAGCTGCGATCTTTTTATTACTAACGATAACGGCTTTCGTAATTTACCTAATTTATCTGTAGTTATTCTCAGCGAAATTTTAGCTTCTTGATAACTTAAATCTATATTTCTCTTTTATATTTAAAACCTTTTTATATTAATCCCCTATTTTTCATGCCAAGTCACGACATTATTGATAATCGTAACCAAAAATTAGTAGACAAAATCAACTGTATACTCTCTTCATCTGAAGCAGCCCATTTTGCTGTTGGTTACTTCTTTATTTCTGGTTTTACAGCTATCAGAGATCGCCTGAATAACGTAAAACAGTTGCGCTTACTTATTGGTAACACTTCCAACCGCGAGACAATAGAACAAATAGCAGAAGGATATAAAAGATTAGAACTAATCAGCGATCGCCTTGAAGCTCAAAGTTATCTCAAACGCAGCGAACGTAAGCAGATAGCAGAGGAAACAGCAGCTAATGTTCGTCAAGGTATCGAATTATTAGACCAGACAGACGAAGCCCAGACATTAATTAAAAATCTGGTGCAGATGATTGAAGAGAAACGGCTACAAGTAAAGGTATATTCTAAAGGTACGCTACACGCTAAAGCCTATATCTTTGATTACGGTAAGGTTTATGACGACAAAGGGAAGCCAGTAGAAAGAACGGAAAATGGTATTGCAGTAGTTGGTTCTTCTAATCTGAGTTTATCTGGTATCACCCACAATACCGAACTGAATGTGATGATTCACGGTAACGATAATCATGCAGCATTAACCGACTGGTTTGAGGAATTATGGGACGAAGCAGAAGACTTTGACGAAGCTTTGATGGAAGAGATGAAGCAGTCTTGGGCGGTTTCAACTGCTACTCCCTACGAGGTCTATATAAAAACCCTCTATACGTTAGTACGAGATCGCCTAGAAGATGCAGCCCCCAAAGATTTAATTGTCGATAACGAAATAAGTAAACAGCTAGCAGACTTCCAAAAAGTAGCTGTTAAACACGCCATTCAAAATATCCGCGACTATGGCGGTACGTTTGTTGCTGATGTGGTGGGACTGGGTAAAAGCTTTATTGGTGCTGCAATTGTCAAACATTTTGAACAAAGCGACAAAGCCCGTCCTTTAATTATTTGTCCCCCACCTTTGATTGAGATGTGGGAACGCTACAACGAGATATATCACCTCAACGCCCGTGTTCTCTCGATGGGAATGCTGAAACAAGACAATAATACTGTAGGAGCGATTGGCGAATCTCCCTTACTTCAAGATTTTCGCTACAAAGAGCGAGATTTTGTTTTAATTGATGAAAGTCATCACTTACGCAATCATGGCACTCAACGCTACAAAGTCTTAGAAACATTTTTAGCTAGTGGTAAACGCTGCTGTTTACTTACGGCTACTCCTCGTAACAAGAGTGCTTGGGATATTTACCATCAACTCAAGCTATTTCATCAAGACGATCTTACCGATTTACCTATAGACCCACCTAATTTAAAAGAATACTTCCGCGCAGTAGAAAAAGGCGAAAGAAATTTACCAGAATTGCTATCTCACATCCTGATTAGGCGTACCCGCAATCATATCCTTCGTTATTACGGCTACGACGGGGAAACACACCAACCTTTAGACCCGACTAACTTTCGAGATTATCAAACAGGAAAACGTAAAGCCTATGTTCTAGTTGGCGGTAAACATCGCTTCTTCCCCAAACGGGAATTAGAAACTATCGAATACAGCATTGAGGATACTTATCAGGGACTCTACCAAGAACTGCGCTCCTATATAGGAAAACCACGCAAACGACAACTACGTAAGCTATTGGCTGATGAACTCAGTTATGCTCGTTATGGACTGTGGAACTTCGTCATTAAAGAAAAACAAAATCAAGAACCCTATTTAACCTTACAAAGAGCAGGTTCTAATCTACGAGGGTTAGTACGAGTTTTATTATTTAAACGTTTTGAGTCTAGTATCTGTGCTTTTAAAACAACCATTAACAAACTACTGCTCATACATCAGAACTTCCTCGCTGCTTTGAATGCAGGAATTGTCCCCGCAGGAGAAGAAGCACAAAAATTACTTTCTCAAGAAAATCATGAAGGTGAAGAATTAGATTTACTCAATATTTTAGACAAGCTAAATGAAGTTTCTTTAACGTACAACATAGAAGATTTTAATGCCAAAAAACTTAAAAAACATATCGAGCATGATGTAAACATTCTGCAACAAATTCTCGATTTGGTAGAACCGATTACGCCAGAGCAAGACACTAAACTACAAACCCTCAAGCAATGGTTAAATAAGCCAGCTTTAAAAAGCAAGAAACAACTTATTTTTACTCAATATGAGGATACAGCTAAATACCTCTACGATAATCTCAATCCTAACGATAGCAGAGATGATCTTGATGTAATCTACAGTAGCAGTGGCAAAAGCAAAGCTCTGTTAGTAGCCAGATTTGCACCCAAGGCTAACCAAAATTATCAGTTCAAAGCAGGAGAAACAGAATTAAATACTCTCATTGCTACTGATGTCTTAGCCGAAGGTCTTAATATGCAAGATGGCGATCTAATTATTAATTACGATTTGCATTGGAATCCAGTCAAACTAATTCAAAGATTTGGCAGAATCGATCGTATTGGCAGTGAAAAAGAAGTAATTTACGGTTTCAATTTTCTTCCAGAAACAGGTATCGAACGTAATTTGGGTTTACAACAGAAACTCAGAAACAGAATTCAAGAAATTCACGACACTATCGGCGAAGATGCAGCTATTTTAGATCGGAACGAACAACTGAATGAAGAAGCAATGTATGCTATCTACGGACACGAAGAAGAAGCCATTCAATTAAGCTTGTTTGATGAAACCGAAGATTTTCTCGACCTCAACGAAGCCGAAGAAATTCTCAAACAATTAAAACAAGACAATCTGTCAGAATACAATCGCATTACATTTTTACCCAATGGTATTCGTTCTGCTAGATGCTCAACTAAGTCTGGAACATACGTTTTCTGCGAAGCATCAGACCCCAACCGTCCAGATCTTAGAAGTTATCAAAAATTATATTTGGTAGATAAACAAGGAAACATTATTTCTGAAGATATTTCTCGCATCCTTGGTTGGATTAAATGTGAACCCACAACCCCGACGGCTTTATTACCTCAAGACTATAATTCAATTGTCATGAGGATTAAAAAACAGTTTGCCGAAGAAGTAAAACATCGTCAAGCAGAACGCGATTACACTTCAAACTTATCTCTGGGGCAAAAATATATTCTGCGAGAACTAAGGATTTTATTCAATTTCACTGAAGACGAATCACAAAAAGCCCAAATCAATCTTCTAGACCAAACTTTTCGGAATCATTTACCCCAAGCTATTAATCGCGAATTAAATGCTTTAAGACGTAATGAAACAACGGGACAGGATTTGTTCAAATATCTAGTACAAATTTATAACCAACACGATCTGCATAAATCTCGCTATCGCCAACAGTCAGAATTGAAATCTCAGCCAATTCCGATGATTATTTGTAGCGAAGAATTAACGTAAGCTAGGGCAAGACTAATGAAATCGATATTATATAGCTCACATATTATCACTTTTTCAAACTGACTTTAGCTCCTACTTCATTCAAACGCTTTTTAATTTGTTCAGCTTCTTTTAAATTAGCTTTCATGGCTAGAGTTGGTGCAGCTTCAATTATCTTTCTAGCCTCTCTAAAATATAATCTAGTAACTTTACGTATTACCCCAGCAACGGAGATTCTTTGAGCTTTGAGAGTTTCTTCAAGGATAACTTCAACCGTTGAATGAGCTTTTACTTTTTTTTGTTTCTTCTCTCTGCTCTTTAACTTGATGATTACTCAGCTTCTGTATCTTCAACAATCAGAGGCAGAGCAAAAAGTTTTCTATCAAGATCTTTACTCAAAAATTCATCTAACCTTTTCATAATCTTTTTCTCGTCTAGCTCTCCCTTTTTTATCAGATCCATCACCAACGCCCCTAAGAGAATTTTTCGTCGAGTATCTTCTTTACGTTGTTGCTGAGATTGCTTATTCCTCTCCTTCTGTATCTGAGCATTTAGCTGTTCTCTCTTCTTCAACAACTCATCTAGCTTCTTACCCATCTTTCTTTTTCCCAGTAGTCTTCTTTTAACCTAACATCTCCTATCATTACGCTATGATAATTCTAGAACTATAACTCAAATAATTGGCTTAAATTAATCCCTTTTGGCGAAGCTATAAGCATTTATACAAACTTCCGTTTGTAAAATGCTTATCAACCCACCCTAATCCAACCATTTTACCGTCATAATAGCGTGGCTATTTATTATTTTAACGCCAGTGTCATTTCCCGCAGTAAAGGTCGTTCTGCCACAGCATCGGCTGCCTATCGTGCTGGTGAGAAAATTATCGATGAGCGGACTGGTGAGATTCATGACTATCGTAAAAAGAAAGGAGTAGATGAGAAAATTATTCTCGCCCCAAATAATGCTCCTAATTGGGTGAAAAACCGCGCTTCTTTATGGAACGAAGTTGAGCGAGTAGAACGCCGTAGAAATTCTCAAGTTGCTCGTGAGATTAAACTAGCTATTCCCGTAGAATTAAACAAACATCAACAAATCGAATTAGTTAAAACATTTGCTACCGAGCAATTTGTAAGTAAAGGCATGGTAGCCGATATAACCTTTCATGATTTGTCTAGTCATAACCCCCATGCTCATATCATGTTGACCATGAGAGAAATTGATGAGAAAGGATTTAGCTTAAAAAAGAATCGTGATTGGAATAAAAGAGAACTACTTGAAAAACAAAGGTCAGCTTGGGCTATCTCTGCCAATTATGCTCTCGAAAAGGCTGGAATAAAGTCCGCGATCGATCACCGTACTTTAGAAGCCCAAGGTATTAATCGCATTCTGACAATTCATTTAGGTGCTGCGGTAACTGCCATGATGAAACGAGGCATAGTTACAGAGAAGGAAGAACGCTATCGGGCAATAGAATCGGCTAACCGTAATATCCAAAAGTGGGAATTTCACCTGGAATTAGTAGACCAGATGGAATCTATCTATAAAAATTCCCCTGAACTCGACCCTACCAATGATTTATCTTCACCTACTCAAAAACAGACTGTAGAACCCCCTCAAGGCTCTTATCCCGACTCTCAACCATTAGAACCCCCTCAAGAGTCAAAGACAGCTGCCCAACCAGATCATGCTACTTTTGATCGACCCACATCGCTAGAAATACCATCCGCTATTACTCTTCAACAACAACAGCAGGTTATTAAGACAGCTTCTCGCTTTTTACATTTAATGGGTGAAGATGTTTGGAACTCAGAGCAAGGCTCTTATCACCTCATGACTAACCATCAAAACTTATTAGTCATTCGGGCTAAAGATAATCGCGGGGAAATTTTACGTTATCAAGATGGAAACATCGTTACTCAACATCTCACTTCTGAAGACGTTGAGAAATTTAAAAAGATTAATGCTCTACTCGACCAACAACTTGAAGAGCTCAAGTCTCGCCAAAAAGCCCAAACTCGACAACCCGAATCAGAACTCGAACTGTAAATTTAAATAATCTAATTATATTTCAGAAAAGATTTTAACCAGAGGATGATTGTCAATAAACCCAACCTCCATTTTCTGGTTCAATCAGGTCAGGAAAAAAAACGACCTTGACAAAAGTTCATAATGACAGAATCAAACCTAA
>JBFRWE010000437.1:0-19715 GCA_051439345.1 Xenococcaceae cyanobacterium | reverse complement strand
TGTTTCTTGCTGCGCTTGACTTGTTTCCATAAAGATTTAATCTGCTTGTAAGCATCTTCAGGGGGAATTTTGCCACCTGTCTCCAGATTGCAAATATAGCTTACCTTTTGGGCAAACTCTTGTAAATTTGCATTGAATACTAGATTTTCTGGTTTGACTTTACCCCGATAAGGATAATGAGGATGGAGAAAATTATATTCATCTTGATTGGAGTTCATAGATTGCTTTCTAATAAAGATTTATTGTTCAAAAATTTTTTTATCTTGAGTATTTAGTAGGCATAAGGTCAATGCTATTGGATAGTACTAAATAATTGTATGATTTTGAGTTATACCAGGAAAAGAAATTTTTCCTGCTCAAATGAATCTACCTTAGCAGTTGACTAAAGCTTTTGCCTGAGAAGGCAGTAAGCAAGAGGTAGAAGTGTCAAACAATTAGCTTTCTTACTTATTTTATCTCTCCCAAATTTTGATTCCCACCTAAATTATGCTAGATACAGAAAAACTTTACGAAGGCAAAGCCAAAATCCTTTATTCGACAGACGATCCAAAAGTTTTACTTACTTGCTATAAAGATGATGCTACGGCATTTAATGCCCAGAAGCGAGGACAAATACAAGGGAAAGGAGAAATAAACTGTACTGTCTCAGCAGCTTTATTTCAATTGTTGGAGTCTTTAGGTATTCCTACGCACTATATTGACTGTCCTACGCCTAATCAGATGCGAGTCAAAGCAGTTGAGATTATTCCCCTTGAAGTAGTAGTCAGAAATATTGCAGCAGGTAGTCTTGGCCGACAAACTGGCTTGAGAGAAGGAACAATACTACCATCCCCTTTGGTGGAATATTACCTGAAAAATGACGAATTAGGAGACCCTTTATTAACTCGCGATCGCCTGTTTTTACTAGCTATAATTAGTCAAGCACAATTAGCAGTCATCGAAGAGATGGCTAAGAAAATTAATCAGCACCTCCAAGATTTTTTTGCTAGTTGTCAAATTACTTTAGTCGATTTCAAACTAGAATTTGGTTTAGATGCTCAAGGGCAAATTTTATTAGCTGATGAAATCAGTCCTGATACTTGTCGTTTGTGGGATCGGACTGAAACAGACCCTCAAGCAAGAGTAATGGATAAAGACCGTTTCCGTAAAGATTTAGGACAAGTAGAATCAGCCTATCAAGAAGTACAAGCTCGGATTTTAGCCAAGATTAAAGAATTGTTGTAGCCATTAGAGACAGTTCAATAACTGTCCGTACCGTACAGAGGTGCAAAATAAAAAGTCATTGAGTATTACTGATTAGAGTCGGAACATCTGCATCGCAAAATGGTCTGTATTTCCTAGTTTCTATTTTTTGAGCAGTTCTAGAGTTAAAATCGATCGCTAGCAAACAAAAAACTCTGACATTATTTTTTATTGGGTGTGTGGAAGTGTTAAAGCAACAAAAAAAAGTACGTTTATCCCGTACGTTATTGCGTCTAGTAATAACGTTATCTACTCTAGGAATGCCAATGATAGCTAAAGCACACACTGTTAGCTTATCCTCTGGTTCTACTGATTCTAAAGTAACCAAGCAGATTTTAACTTTGAACCAAAAACTAATTTTAGAGCAGCTAAAGGCAGAAAAATCTAAATTTCCCCTAGACCCCATTTTTCCGCAGAAAAATCTGATAACTCAATCCCAATCCCCAGAGAATCCTGCCTCAGAACCAACAGAAGAACCATCTAGAACTAATCCCCAAGCTAATCCAACTGAATCAACTCCACCAGCAGAACCTCGTGTATTAGTAGCAGAAGTAGATGTAGTCGGTGCAGAGGCAGAAATAATCGATCTTGTCTACAATACCATTGAGACTGAACCAGGCAGAACTACTACTCGTTCTCAACTACAAGAAGATGTTAATGCTATCTATGCTACAGGATTTTTTCAGGATGTTCAGGTAACACCATCAGATACCCCTTTAGGGGTACGAATTACTTTTTTAGTCAAATCCAATCCCATTCTGAACCAAGTAGCCGTAGAAACAGTACCTGCTGATGCAAAAAGTAGAGTATTACCACCAGAAGTAGTAGAAGAAACTTTTAGCGATGGCTATGGAGAAATTCTCAATCTACGAGAATTACAAGATGGAATCCAACAATTAAATCAGTGGTACTCTAACAATGGTTACGAACTAGCTCAGGTTGTTGGTTCTCCTAGAGTTTCTGCTGATGGAACTGTGACTCTAGTAGTAGCAGAAGGGGTAATTGAAGATATTAATGTGCGGTTTTTCGATGAAGAAAATGAACCCACAGAAGGAAATACTCGCGATTTTATCGTCACTAGGGAAATTCAATTAAAACCAGGAGATGTTTTTAAACAAGATACTGCACGGAGAGATTTACAGCGAGTTTTTGGTTTAGGTATTTTTGAAGATGCTCGTTTCTCTTTTAGTCCAGGTACCGATCCTAGTAAAGTAATCGTCAATGTAGATTTAGTAGAAGGTAGTACTGGTTCGATCGCTGCTGGTGCTGGGATCAGTTCTTCTAGTGGCTTATTTGGTACTGTTAGTTATCAACAACAAAATTTAGGGGGTAATAACCAAACTATAGGGGCAGAATTTCAATTAGGGGAAAGGGAATTATTGTTTGATTTAAGCTTTACCGATCCTTGGATTGGTGGCGATCCCTATCGGACTTCTTATACTGTTAATGGTTTTCGCCGTCGTTCGATATCTCTAGTATTTGATGGGAATGATGATGATATTAGAACTGAAAATGGCAATGATAGTCCTCGTGTAGTTAGAACAGGAGGAGGAATAAATTTTTCTCGTCCCCTGGCTGAAGATCTCTTTTCTCGACCCAGATGGACTTTATCAACAGGATTTCAATATCAACGGGTTCAAATAAACAATCGTGATGGCGAGATATCCCCTATTTCGCGGATAGAAGAAGACGGTGGAGAAAATTTGGCTTTTAGTGATAGTGGGGAAGATGACCTATTTATCTTCCGTTTCGGGGCAACCCGCGATCGACGTAATAACCCTTTGCAACCAACTCAAGGTTCTTTATTAAGATTAAGTGCAGACCAAACTGTTCCCATTGGTTCTGGTAGTATCCTATTCAATCGCTTACGAGGGAGTTACAGCTATTACATTCCTGCTAACTTAATTAATTTTACTGATGGCCCTCAAGCACTAGCTTTTAATGTACAGGCAGGAACAGTTCTGGGGGATTTACCTCCCTATGAAGCCTTTGTTTTAGGTGGTAGTAACTCAGTCCGCGGTTATCCTGAAGGAGAAGTTGGTAGTGGACGAAGCTTTTTGCAAGCTACGGCAGAATATCGCTTTCCTATTTTTTCTGTAGTTGGGGGCGCATTCTTTTTTGACTATGGTACTACCCTGGGTTCTGATGATAATGTGCCAGGAAGTCCTTCTATAGTGAGAGGATTACCAGGAAATGGCTTTGGTTATGGTCTTGGGGTCAGAGTTCAGTCTCCTCTGGGCCCGATTCGGGTAGATTATGCCATTAATGATGAAGGAGATAGTCGAATTCATTTTGGGATCGGAGAAAGGTTTTAACAGTTAACAGTTAAGGAGATGAACAATACTATTAAAGAGGTTTTTGAGTTGTCGGGAGTGGGATTGCACTCTGGTGTGATTACTACAGTTAGGGTAATGCCAGCTAAGCCAGATGTAGGTAGGTATTTTGTTAGAGTGGATTTACCCAATCGACCGATTATTCCAGCTGCCATAGAAGCAGTAAGTCAAACAACTTTATCCACAGAGTTGGCGCAAGGAGAAGCCAAAGTAAGAACAGTAGAGCATTTACTCGCTGCCTTAGCTGCTAGTGGTGTAGATAATGCCTGTATAGAAATTGATGGTGCAGAAGTACCCCTACTAGATGGATCGGCAAAAATGTGGACAGAAGCGATCGCCTCTGTAGGCATCTCCCCCATCTCCCCTACCTCCCCCATCTCCCCTACCTCCCCCATCTGGATACGCCAAGAAGATGCCTTTGTTGCTGCCTTACCAGCCTCTGAGACTCGCTTTACCTATGGTATTGACTTTCCTTATCAAGCCATTGGCAATCAATGGCATAGTTGGAGTATAAATGAAGGGAATTTTGCCGAAGCGATCGCCCCTGCCCGTACTTTTGGCTTAGCAGAGCAGATAGAACATTTGCAGAAAGCGGGTTTAATCAAAGGTGGTAGCTTAGATAACGCCCTAGTTTGTAGTCAAGAGGGTTGGTTAAATCCACCCTTGAGATTTACTAACGAACCAGCCCGTCATAAACTATTAGACTTAGTGGGGGATATTAGTTTACTGGGCAAATTGCCTCAAGCTCATTTTGTCGCATACAAAGCCAGTCATAAACTGCATATCCAACTGGCGCAAAAATTAGCCAAGCTCACTAGCTTTTAGCTTTTGCTTTGGAGAAAAAACCTCGCCATCCCTTCCCCCAATGCCCATAACCAACTTATTACCCAAAGCCTAATATTTAAACATGTCAACTGTTACCGATTCTACTGAAACAATTAATAACGAAAACCAAGAACAAGCTGCTAGCAAACAAACTTTGACCGTTGAAGAAATTCAGCAAATATTGCCCCATCGCTATCCCTTTGCCCTGGTAGATAGAATTCTGGAATTTACACCAGGAGAAAAAGCTGTAGGGTTGAAAAATGTCACCTTTAATGAACCCTATTTCCCAGGACATATTCCCAATCGTCCCCTGATGCCTGGAGTATTAATGGTGGAAGCTATGGCACAAGTAGGTGGGGTTGTGTTAGTTCAATTACCAGGAATGAAAGGTAAATTTTTTGCTTTTGCGGGAATTGATAAAGTCCGTTTCCGCCGTCCTGTAGTCCCTGGAGATCAATTAATTATGACTGTTGAACTTTTATCTTTAAAACGCAATCGAATCGCGAAAATGCAAGGCAAAGGAGAAGTAGATGGTCAATTAGCTGTACAAGGAGAAATGTTATTTTCCTTGATTGATTAGCATACTCTCCTGTAAGCTGTAAGCTGTAATTTTTCTTAATAAAGTAGTTCAGAAGGGACGTTTCCGGCAACGTCTATAAAGGAGTTACAGAAGTTCAGAATGAATTAGTAGTTAAACTAGTTTAAAAAAAAGAACTTTAAACTTCTATAGTCATGAGAGTTAAACCCAAATATTATTCTGAACTCCACTAAATTCTTTATTCGGAAACTTCTTACTTAAAAACCGCAGCCCCTTGGAGATATCCTTTTGAGTGTTTTAATTCATCCTACTGCTGTCATTCACCCAGATGCCGAACTTCATCCTACAGTTCGGGTAGACCCCTATGCCGTCATTGGGGCAGGAGTTAAGATAGGTGCATATACAACTATTGGTTCTCATGTTGTCATTGAAGGACTAACAGAAATTGGGGAAAATAACTCGATTTTTCCTGGGGCAGCTATTGGCTTAGAGCCTCAAGACTTAAAATATAAAGGGGCAGCTAGTTGGGTCAAAATTGGCGATCGCAATCGCCTCAGAGAATACGTTACTATTAATCGAGCCACAGAAGAAGGAGAAGCAACGATTATCGGCAATGATAATCTGCTTATGGCCTATACCCATGTTGGTCACAACTGTGTAATCGAAAACGAGGTAATTATTGCTAATAATGTGGCTATGGCTGGTCATGTCCAGATCGAATCTATGGCAGTAATTAGTGGTGTTCTGGGTATTCACCAATTTGTCCATATTGGACGTATGGCAATGGTGGGAGGAATGAGTCGGATCAGTCGCGATGTACCACCCTATATGTTAGTAGAGGGAAATCCAGCTAAAGTGCGATCGCTCAATTTAGTGGGACTGAAAAGACGAGGTTTTACACCCACAGATTTTAAAAATTTAAAAAAAGCTTTTCGCCTTCTTTATAATGACTATATTCCTCTAACTAAGGCCCTCGAACAACTAGAAGTTTTATCTGATAACGAATACATAGAACATTTACATAGTTTTCTGAAATTATCTATCTTAGAAGGGAGGCGAGGATTAATTCCTGGGAAATAGAGATAGTGTCTTTTAAATTTAAGTATACTTTTTTGTTCGTTGCTAATGGCTAGTTGAAGATAAGGAACTATACTACGATTTTCTCTCTGAACAAGCTACTCAAATTGATATATGGGAAACTGAATATTTACAAATCCTTGAAGGAGAAGATCCTGTATTAGAGTGGGTAAGGGGAACTGGTCTTAGACCTATTCTCAACACTCTAGACAATACAGAAGCTCTGGCAGTGTTATGAATAAACTACCGTATGAAAGTGATTTTAATTTATGGGTGCGAGAACAAGCATCAGCTTTAAGAGCAAGGCAATTTAACAGGCTTGACTACGACAATTTGATTGAAGAAATAGAGGATATGGGGAAATCGGAAAAACGATCGCTCGAAAGTTATTTAGAGCGATTGATCGAGCATATCCTTAAACTCAAGTACTGGGAAGCTGAGTACGATCGAAATTATAAGCACTGGCAAGGGGAAGCGACTAACTTTCGCAATCAGATTACTCGCCTCCTCAAGCGAAGCCCTAGTCTGAAGAAATATATGGCTGAGGTCTATTTTGATATTTACCAAGACGCGATCGAGGCTAGAAGTAAAGTATTTGAGATCCCAGAACACAAACCGATTCCGCTAGAAAAAATGCTCGACAAAGATTTTTTCTAACTTATTACTTATTACTTATTACTCGTTACTTATTATCGGATTTCGTATGACAAAGTACTAGTGTCTCACCTTTATTGGGATTGTTGGGGACTGTTTTAGGTTTGATCACCTCTTTGGCTTGTTTAAATATTGGCGATATCGAATTTTCCCAAGCTACAGTCGTAACAGGAGGAATTAGTTAAGCTTTGACTTCTACTGCTACTGGGTTAGTTATAGCTATCTGGAGATTTCTGATGAATGTAAAACACTCAAAATTTTCACAATCAATTCCCTGTTTATTTATGCGTGGCGGAACTTCTCGCGGAGCTTTTTTTCTGAAGTCAGATCTGCCAGACGAGCCAACTTTGAGAGATAAGATACTTTTAGCAGTGATGGGTTCCCCCGACAAACGGCAAATTGATGGTATTGGTGGTGCCAATTCTTTAACTAGCAAAGTTGCAATCCTATCGAAATCTGAGCATCCGAATGCTGATGTTGATTTTCTGTTCGCACAAGTCGGGATCGAACAACCAAAAGTTGACTACGGACCGTCGTGTGGCAATATAGTTGCCGCGGTTGCTCCAGCAGCAATCGAGAAAGGAATTGTGAAAGCGGAACAGGAGATTACAACAGTGAAAATTCATAGTGTAAATAATGGCTCGATAGTCGAAGCTCAAGTCCAAACCTCATCGGGACGAGTCATCTATGATGGAGATGCCACAATTCATGGCGTACCTGGCTCGGCGGCACCTATATTCCTCGATTTTATGAAGATAGAAGGCTCAAAAACAGGAAAGTTATTTCCTACTGAACGTCTGCGCGAGCGCATCAAGGGGATTGAAGTCACCTGTATCGATATTGCAGTGCCGATGGTGATTGCTTCTGCTACCGCTTTAGGTAAAACTGGCTGTGAAAGCCCAAGTGAGCTAGATAGAGATACTTTTTGGCTAGAAAAAATCGAGAAAATTCGTTGTCTTGCTGGCGAGCGGATGGGATTGGGAAATGTTGCTGATAGTGTGATTCCTAAATTTGCCATCATCGCTCCACCTCAAAACAGGGGTTCAATTACCTCTCGCTATTTTGTCCCAGATCGCTGTCATGCAGCTTATGCTGTAACTGGGGCAATTTGTGTTAGTTCCTGCGCTGTCATTCCGGGTACAGTTGCTCATGATGTTGCTATTTTTGCTGATTCACAACTAGGAAAAGTAGTAATCGAGCATCCGTCAGGAAACATGGAAGTCGAGCTTGACACTGAAAATAAAGATCCCGAGTGGAGTGTTAAACGAGCAAGAATAATGCGAACAGCGCGGTTGCTTTTTTCAGGTAATGTTCACGTTCCAGCCCATTTGTATAGCACTCCGCTCTTGACTTAGGATATGGTGTTTTGCTTTTAAAACTTTATTTCCTTTCAGAAGACTATTTATAGTTGCTTTAGTTTGATATTCTAAATGTCTTTTTTTCTTAAGAATCACAAGGATATGATCTTATCACCAGACATCATTCTCGAAACTGACAGATGCCAACTGAGACAAATTAAAAAAGAGGATATTCCTTTCATTTTTTCGGCAACCAGATATAAAGGGTTTAATGATGGACTGTTATGGGATGCACCAGAGAATGAAGCTGAATTGATAGAAGGATATGAAGAGAGAGTGACTAAAACGTGGAATGAAGGAAAGAGCTACTCATTTATTATTTGTCTAAAAGAAGGTGATAAAGCACTAGGCGGAATTAGTATCAGGAAAGACTTCGATCGAGTATGGACTACAGGATTTTGGCTGCATCCCCAAGCACAAGGAAGAGGCTATATGACAGAATCAGTTAAAGCAATTGTTAAACTGGGTTTTGAGGTATTAGGTGCAGAAAAAATTGAATCTTGTCATGCAGTATGGAATCACAAAAGTGAGAAAGTTTTAAAAAAAGTTGGTATGAAATTTATAGAGTACATACCCCAAGGCTTTAGAAAGAAGGGTCAATGGGTAGAGGAAAATAAATTAGGCATTACCAAAGAAGAATGGACTAAAAATTAGTAGGGGCGATTCGCCCTTTGGGTTCGGTAGTCGCTTCAAGTCGGCGGTAGTCGCTATAACGGGGGGAACCCCCGCAACGCGCTACCTTGGGAACCCGCCCAACGCGCTACCTCACGAATCGCCCCTACTAAAAATCTTATTAGCGATCAAGACGTTTTACCAACTTGAATATCCCTTACTCTGACGGGGACACAACCGTGAGTCATCTGTGCTAGTTGCATGGGTTCGCCTTTACCGCACATATTAGTACCGCATTGCCTCCATTCCGACTCAGGTGCGATCGCATCTACACTATTCCAAAAGTCGGTAGTCATACTATGGTAAGTAACATTTTTGAGCATACCAACGATTTTGCCTTTACTTACTTTCCAAAAAGCATCACCACCAAACTGGAAGTTGCGCCGTTGTTGATCGATCGAATAACTACCAATGCCATCGATTAAAATACCATCTTCTGTATTGGCGATCATTTCTGCTAAGCTAGCTGTATGATCGCCCCCTTCTTTGCCTGGTTCTAGACCTAAGTTGGGAATACGCACCATCGGCACACTTGCCCAACTGTCTGCGTAAGCACTACCATTACTACTTTCTCGTCCTAGTCTATGGGCAGTTTCACGATCGGTAAGATAATCATTGAGAATACCATCTTTGACTACATACCACTGCTGAGCAGGTACTCCTTCATCATCGTAAGCTAATGTACTACGTCCGTTAGTTTGATTACGATCGGCAACAAAATTAACCCAAGGGGCAGCATATTGGAGCTTGTTTAACTTATCGGTAGTAGCAAAGCTAGTACCAGCAAAATTGGCTTCGTAGCCGTAAACTCGATCTAATTCGGTGGGATGACCTACAGATTCGTGAATAGTTAAAAAGAGGTTAGTGGGTTTGAGGATCACAGTAGTGCGAGAATCGCCATCAAGTTCGGGTGCATGAACTTTCTCGATCGCTTCTTGGGCTACTCGGTCGATATTACCTAATAAATCTTCTTTGTCGATATGTTCGTAACCGATATTTAAAGGTGGACGCTCGTAATTTCTACCTTGAGCATCTCCATTAGCTACTACAGTACAGCCAAAACCAGGATAGCTACGATAAATAGTTTGTTCAATGAGAGAACCTTCTGTAGAAGCGAAAAATTTATCTTCTTGAGTAAAGCGTAAAAAAGAAAAGGCTTTCTTCAAACCTCGATCGCTATAACTGAGTAGTTTTTCATTGATATTGAGTAATAATTCGGCTTTTTCAGCAATGGGAACAGTAAAAGGATCGATTTGAATAGGAGTAACATACTTATCTTGATAAGCAGCAACGGGAACTAACTTAACTGGTTCTTGTTGAGTTAGACGACTACCCTTAGCAATTTCTACTGCTAGATTAACAATTCTCGTTACTTCTGATAGACTCTGGCGATGAGAAGCAGCAAAACCCCATGCACCATCTAAAAGTACTCGTACGCCAAAACCAGAACTAACATTGTCTGCCAGATTGTTCAAAGAACGATCGCGAGCAGTTAAACTTTGGTTACGATAGGTGCAAATACGTATATCTCCATATTCACAACCAGCTTGACGAATTAAATCGATCGCTGTTTGAGCTAATTCTTGGGTGGTTATTTTAATTGGGGTTTGTACCATATCAGTTACCAGCTAAATCATAGTTACTTTACTCTATTAAAATAATTCTGGCATTTGTTAAACTAAGCCACCTCGTCACCGAGGCGACTCGTCTTCAGATCGCAGCATGAAACTTTCGCCTCACTGCGCTCCTCTGTAATTGGGTTCTTTATGAATACCATGACCAGTGATTAGAGTGGGAATGTCGTCTACCCATATCCAGTTTTGGTTATCAAACCATTTGGTGAGTTTCTGCCATTCTTTCTCTTGTTTGTGGGCTTTGATAGCCTTTAAGTCATCTCTGGTCTTTTCGTCATGGCAATGTCTGTGAAGAAGTTGACGATTATTTAGTGAATTATTACCTCCAGATTTTCTGGGGATAATGTGGTCGTCTTCTATTATGTCATCTTCTCGGAAGGGAAGTCCACACCAGTTACACTTGCCGTCTTGCTTATGCAGCATTTTGGCTATTGAGTTTTTTAATTCAGGATGTTTTTTCATCCGTTTTGCCCAATAGATTGTGTTTCCGTCATAAGGTGAGCAATCACCTTTGACTTTGATGTGTCTTGCAATGGCTGTTTTTGGGTGTTTTATTAGTTCAACGATATTATCATTGTATTTACATCCAAAAACCCATTTATCGTCCCCTATTCTTGTCCAGTACTTATTACCTACCCAATGTTTATTTTTGTTTGGGTGTCTTCTGTCTGCCCATCTGCGTATCCTTATGTGAATCAGCCGATATAATTTGGTGAAGGATAATTTACTACAGACTGTTTTGAAATAGTTGCACCATCCCCTGATTATGGGGTTTAACTCTTTGATGAGTTTTATTTGTGGTGCAGCATTAAACCTTTTAATTGTTTCTGATATTTTTTGATAGTGTCTTTTAACACTTTCATTAGAAGGTTTAATGATAGTTTTAAAGCCGAGTATTTCTCTAAGAGGATTTTTCCCAGATTGATACTTGCCTACAGGATACTGTCTGATGTTAAACCCAAGGAAGTTGAATCCAGGTTCGTTATCGTTCAGTTTCTTAAGGGTGTGTACTATTCTGGTTTTACTGGGCTTTAATTCTAAATCAAATTGGGCTAGCCACTCACAGATTATCTTTTGACATTGCTCTAGCACTTCTAGATTTTCATGGAATATAACAAAGTCGTCAGCGTATCTGATAAAGGATGCACCTTTGACCTGTTTTATCCGATTTTCCAGACCATGTAAGGCTATATTACTTAAAAGAGGGGAAATTACGCCTCCCTGTGGCGTTCCTTGATGGTTTGGTGTTCTTTCGTGTTTAACATAGTCACAAATATCGGCTTTTAACCATGCTCTAATTTGTTTCCTCATTTTGGGAAAGGTATTGAGTTTAGCTAAAAGTTTTTGGTGGTTAATTTGGTCAAAACATTTGCTAATATCGGCATCCAGCACAAATTTAGGTTTGTACCTGATTTGTAGAAAGATTGCTTCCATAGCATCGTGTGCGCTCCTTCCTGGGCGAAAGCCGAAGGAATTTCTTTCAAACTTTGCCTCCCATTCAGGTTCAAGTGCAGCTTTGGCTAGTGCTTGTACTGCTCTATCGCGCATCACAGGAATACCGAGGGGTCGCTTCTCATCCTTACCAGGTTTGGGAATCCATACCCTTCTTATGGGTTTGGATTTATCCCCTAGTCTTAAATTTTCAGCGAGTCCAAGACGTTGCTTTGGGGTCAGGGATTTAACCTTATCCACTCCAGCCGTCTTCTTCCCTTGGTTATCCTGACTGACCTTTCTGACAGCTAGTAATCTGTTGTAGTAGGAATTGATAAGGGTTTTTTGTAGCCTTCTTCCTTTTCTAACATCGCCACTGATATAGGCTCGGTAGATTCGTTTTTGGAGCTTCCAGACAGCTTTCTGAATTTTACGCCAGTTAAGCTCTCTCCATTCCACAGTATTTGTTTTTAAATCTGTTTTAGACATATTTACTCTTACTAACTCACTACTATCCCAATTCCAGTGGGTACGTCAGCGAGGGGCTGTCTTTTGAGGTCTCCTCAAAAGCTTGTACGCCCCGTATATCCTTGGCATTACCCTTCTTTACCTTTGTTTTAGTAAAGCAATACTCGTCAATTCGAGCTAAGGCGTTGGCTTCTTACCCAATCCTTCTCCTCAATAACCTCTGTTTCCAGAGAGATTGCATCTTGGTTGATTACTTACTCTGTTCGACCATTGAGTAAGAGTTATTGAGGGGTTATCCCGTTCCGAATACTCTATTGGTATGAATCTTTAGGATGCGTCTGTTTACCGACCACGATTAGTGTTGGATACTAACGACTACATTTAGTATCAATCTTTGTGTGGTTTTACCTTTTGGTTACAGCCTATTCAGAACTGATTTGGCTGTTTTAACATAACGATAATTGCGACTTTTACCTATTCACCGACTAAGATTGGTGTTGGTTACTTATATGGGAACTAAGTAACAATCATTTATAGTTTTGCCTTTTTGGCTATAGCCTATCAGTACTGATTTGGCTATTTTAAATTAACGGTGATTGCGGTGCTTCGAGCTTATGCTCTATCCTTGGAATTCTTGCTAGAGGATAACCAGTTCAGCCTACCAGCTATTGCCCCATTTAACCCCGCGTTGCGGATTGATGACCAGTCTCTACCGCAGGGGTTATGCTTTTACTCCCAACACCGAGAGAGTAGGGTTTGAAGACTTCGGCTTTTATTAATATTTAGCACCTTATTACAGGCTTTCTCACCTACATAGAGTATTCAGTTATCGAGGTTCTTATGACCAGTTCAGTACTTATTAATTTTCTATTAATGTTTCTTAACTATTCTGGTCTTCTTACCTAGCTAGTACCACGTATTATTCAATACTTTTGTACTAAACGGGTCGCACTCCCATCTATTTATCATGAGCTTCTCAGGAGTGTTGTTAATACTAGAAGTAAAGTTTTATATATTCTATCTATTCTAAATTTTAAATTAATGAAATTAAGAGCAAACAAATTAATAAATATAAAAAAATTGAGCAACAAATTTGATTCTTCTTCTTTAAGAGTTCGTCTGACAGTAGGAATGGCTCTTTTTTCTGCTATTGGATTAGGAAGTTTAGCGATCTGGACTGGTATGCGAATGCAACACATTCTAGTAGTTACTCACAAGGAAAATATTAAATATATTGCGGAGCGTTTTCCTCAAGATGTCAAAATTTATACAGAAATGGCTACTCTACCCGTAGCTACCCAAAAAGCGATCGACAATCTAGCCAGTAAAGATAAATTGCTTTGGGTAAAAAATAATTCAGGTCAAGTGACTGCTTTAGCTGCTGATTTAGAAAAAGAAGGAAGAGGAGAAACTTTACTGCCCTTAAACAATGTTCCTCCTCTTCCCCAAGTAAGAGATTTAAATGGAAGTTACTGGCTGATGTGTGCCACACCGTTGAAGGTAGACGATGTATATCTGGGAGATTTATTTATTGCTCAAGACATTACTAAAGATCAAGTGATGTTTCTTAATTTGATGCGTAGTTTGAGTATTGCTACTTTCATCATGATTGGTGTGATGACTTTGACTATTGCCTACTATATTAACTATTTAATTAGACCATTAAAAAGAATCAGTCAACTAACAGCAAAAGTATCTGCCGATAAATTGAGTGAGGCTAATATTCATTTAGAGAATGCGCCTAGTGAAGTGAGAGAATTAGCAGAAACTTTTGATGAAATGTTAGTTCGTCTTTCTGAAGCTTGGGAACACCAAAGAGAATTACTTAGCAATGTATCCCATGAATTAAGAACGCCTTTAACCATTATCTCTGGTTATTTGCAAAGTACTTTGCGTCGTGGTGACAATTTAACAGAAATTCAAAGGGAAGCCTTAACTACTGCTTCTTCAGAAGCCGATCGCACTGTTCAATTGTTACAGGATTTATTAGATTTAGCGAGAGCAGATAGTGGCAGAATGCACTTTAAATTAGAGTCGGTTATTGTCAATGACTTAATCGAAGAAGTAGTGGGAATGACCAAACAGTATAGCAATCATCACATTAATATTGAGCTTCCCCATGAGCTAGTTCAAGTTAAAGCAGATGCTAATCGTCTTAAACAAGTCTTATTGAATTTAATTGATAATGCCGTTAAATATTCTGATCAAGAACAAGCGATAAAGATTAAAGTCGAGCAGCAGCTACAGCAAACTATAATTCAAGTATGCGATCGCGGTATGGGAATTCCTCTACAACAGCAAAACCGTATTTTTGAACGCTTTTATCGGGTTGACGAAGCTCGTAATCGCTCTGGTGGTACAGGATTAGGACTATCGATCGTCAAAACTTTAGTAGAAGGGATGGGTGGTAGTATTTCTGTTCGTTCTCAAATAGGAGAAGGAAGTATTTTTACTGTCAAGCTCTAGCTAAAATTTATGTGTTGGTTTGGCAATTTTAATTGACTAGATAAATTGTATATGAACTTACTCTACATACTGTTAGGATTATTGGCTGGAGTTTTAAGCGGACTGATTGGAATTGGCGGCGGAGTGATTATCGTTCCTTCGTTAATCTTTTTGTTTGGCTTTTCTCAACAAGAAGCACAAGGAACGACCCTCGGTTTGTTAGTTCCACCGATTGGAATTTTGGCTGCGTGGACTTATTACCAACAGGGATATGTCAACTTTAAAGTAGCAGCTTTGATTTGCTTGGGTTTCGTTTTAGGAGGTCTACTGGGAGCTAAAATAGCGGTTGATTTACCCAGTGAAATTTTAGAGAAGGTTTTTGGCATAGCCTTGCTGGCGATCGCTTTAAAGATGATTTTTAATTTCGGGGAAAATTGAGATTATACTCTCTTTTTAACTAATGAATGAGAGAAGAAGGTAGCGACATAGCTACCAATTTCCCTTCATTCCATAATTTAGTATTTTCTCAAATCAGTTTTAGCGAGAATGAGAGTTAAGATAATTAGCCAGTATTGATTACTAATAACTAATAACTAATGACTAATAACTATTAAATAGTAGATAACCAATGACCAATATACTGATTGATAACTTCGGGTTTTTCATCATGGGGACAGTGTCCCGCATTAGGGACAGAATAAAATTCTACATCAGAGTTATTAGCTGCTAAATCTTGATAAATTTTTGCTCCTTTAATTGGTGTCCAAGGATCGTCAGCACCCCATAAAACCAGTAGAGGATGTTTACGTTTTGGTAATAAATCTTGAGGAGTTGAACCCGCGGGTGCGGTTAAAACCGAAGCAAAGACTTGTTGCGCGCCTGGATCGCAAGAAGGGGTATAAAGCATTTCTACTAGTTCATCCGTTACCGCAGCGCGATCGCGATAAACTTGGTACAAAGTGTTACGAATACGCCCTTTTTGGCGAATAGTATTAAATATAAATTTACCTGTTATGGGGGAGCTAATTAGTTTCGTAAATCCTCCCATAATTAAGCGCAGAGGTAAATTTAATTCGTCAGGACGATGATTTAAGCCTCCAGCACAGTTAATGATTACACCTCCTGCCGTAATTTCAGGGTGATTACTCATTAACATTAAGCTAATTAATCCACCAATAGAATTACCAACAAAAACTGTTGGTTCTTGAATATGCACTGACCAAAAATCTTTGATTTGCTCTTGCCATAATTCGAGAGTGTAATCCAAAGCTGGTTTAGCAGAAGCACCAAAACCTAGTAAGTCTAAGGCAAAAACACGATATCCTTGGGCTGCCAAAACAGGAATATTTTTTTGCCAATGTCCAATAGAAGCTCCAAAACCATGAATTAGTAATAATGGCTTTCCTTCTCCCATAACTGTGTAACGAATTTGGTGTTCTCGCCAAGTCCAGTCTAATTTCTCAAAGCTGTTATTGATAGTCAGTTGTTCTAAAGTCACGATCACACTTGATTAAAAAAATTACTTAACTCTTTGATGATACAAAAATTAACAACACTATTTCTGGAGCAAGTCTAAATCAGTTTGCTAAGGAATCTCGATAAGCAATTACAGCTTCGGTTTGATTATCGTAATTAACAAACTTACTGAGTAAAACTAAATCTAAATCTGGTAAAAATTCACTGCGATCGATGTTTGCATACTCTTCTTCTCTAAGACGATATAAAATAAACTGATTGTTTTGCCAAAACCAAACTTCTTTTACCCCCAATCCTTGATAAACGGATAACTTATCAATACCACCACTCGTTAGAGCAATTTCGATCGCGATATCAGGTAATTCTCCTAATTCTCCTAAACAATAACATTCATCTGGCTCTAATCCTCTTTGTTTTGCTTCTTTCCGAAATGTTGTATTACCGTAACCGTTAAGAGTGATGCGTTTTTCTACAGCATACATTTCTAGTAAACGAGCAATAATTTTTTTGAGTCGTTCGTGTTCTGAAGATGTCCCCATAATCTCTAATGTTCCTTCTAGAAAAGTCATCCGCAAACCAGGAAATTGATCCATAAACATAGAAACCAAAGTGTCGTATTGTTGCCAAGTAACACCATAGAGAGTAATTTTTTCTTCTGGTTTAGGTAATTCGGTTCGATTTAGAAGTTGCATGAGTATTAGTTCTTCTAGCTAAATGTCTTTTGTCCCGTCAAGCGGGATAATATCATTGGTTCTCTCTTGGTGCGCATTCCCTTGGAGAGTAAGCACCGCTTTGTCATTTACATTCTCACATACAATTTCTGATTGCTATAGAGTATGCAGATCAACGCAGATATTTTTTCTCTATATGGGATAAGCTTGATAAAGGTAAATAGTTTTCTCTACGAGATTTGGTTTATCGTTTAGTTATAGCTCCCGAACAAAGGCAATCAGAGCAAATTAATCTGACTTCGGCACAACTGCATTATCTCAAGCGAGTGCTGCGGATGCAAAATGGCGATCGCTTTGTGGCAATGGATGGTCAGGACAAGTCTTGGCTAGCTGAAATTAAAGGCGAATTAGCCCAGATTATTGAAACAATTAATATTTCTACAGAGTTACCTGTATCTATTACGTTGATTGCTGCTTTGCCTAAAGGTAATAATTTTGAGCAAGTGATACGGAGTTGTACAGAGTTGGGAGTAAGTACATTTATTCCGACGATTAGCGATCGCACTTTACTCAAACCCAGTCCCCATAAGTTGGAACGTTGGCGGAAAATTGCCACAGAGGCAGCAGAACAATCAGAAAGACAATTTGTTCCTGGCATCTTGAATCCTGTCAGTTTTACGGAAGCAATTAGTACAGTTAGTAATACCGAAACTGCTCGTTATATTTGCGTAGCCCGTGGCGATCGACTTTCATTATGGAGTTGCTTACAAGATCGATATTATCCAGAAATTGTCATGGCGATCGGCTGTGAGGGTGGTTGGACAGAAGCAGAAATAGAGCAAGCGATCGAGCTTGGTTATCAGCCTGTTTCTCTCGGTCGTCGTATTCTCAGGGCGGTTACTGCCCCTATTGTAGCTGTTTCCTTGGTTATGGCAGCTTTTGAAGGAAGAGAGTAGATCCTGTCAAGTATAGTAAATTTCTTAACTCAAGCCCTCAGAATTTTGATAGCAGATAATACTTCCTTTGTGTGCAAAGCTTTGGTAGATTAATGCTAGTCCCTAATTTTAGTTTGTTTTAATTTTTCAGGGAAAATCTAATTTTAAGTAGCGGTACGCTCATTTAATAAATTTAATCATCTCAACCGCAAGAGGAGGAAAATAGCTGTGTCAAAAAAAACGATAGCAAATTTATCAGAAGCAGATGTAGCAGGCAAAAAAGTTTTAGTTAGAGCAGATTTTAATGTACCGCTAGACGATCGGGGAAGCATTACTGATGATACCCGTATTCGGGCAGCCTTACCAACAATTAAAGATTTAATGGGTAAAGGTGGCAAGGTCATTCTTTGTAGCCATATGGGTCGTCCCAAAGGAGAAGTAAAAGAAAAATTACGTTTAACTCCTGTGGCTAAACGTCTATCTGAGTTACTCGAACAAGACGTGATTAAATGTGACGACTGCGTAGGCGATGAAGTTACCGCTACTGTAAATAAATTAGAAAATGGGCAGGTAGCATTACTGGAAAATCTCCGTTTCCATGCCGAAGAAGAGAAAAATGACCCCGAATTTGCTAAACAGTTAGCCTCTAACGCGGATTTATACGTAAATGAAGCATTTGGTACTGCTCACCGCGCTCATGCTTCTACAGAGGGAGTAACTCACTATCTCAAACCTAGTGTAGCTGGTTATTTAATTGAGAAAGAATTAAACTATCTACAAAATGCCGTAGATAATCCTCAGCGTCCTCTAGCAGCCATTATTGGTGGTTCTAAAGTTTCTAGTAAAATTGGGGTGATTGAAACTCTACTAGAAAAATGCGACAAACTGCTAATTGGCGGTGGTATGATTTTCACCTTCTATAAAGCTCGTGGTTTAAGCGTCGGTAAATCTTTGGTAGAAGAAGATAAATTAGAGTTAGCCAAATCTTTAGAAGCCAAAGCTAAAGAATTAGGAGTTGAATTGTTATTACCTACCGATGTAGTAGTAGCAGATAACTTTGCTCCTGATGCTAATGCTAAGACTGTCAGCATTAATGATATTCCTGATGGTTGGATGGGGTTAGATATTGGTCCTGATTCCGTCAAAGTATTCCAAGATGCTTTAGCTGATTGTAAAGCAGTAATTTGGAATGGCCCTATGGGTGTGTTTGAATTCGATAAATTTGCGGTAGGTACAGAAGCGATCGCTAATACTCTAGCAGGTAAACAGGACGCTATTACTATTATTGGTGGTGGAGATTCTGTTGCTGCGGTAGAAAAAGTAGGTGTGGCAGATAAAATGAGTCACATTTCTACTGGTGGTGGTGCAAGTCTAGAGTTACTCGAAGGTAAAAAATTGCCTGGTATTCTTGCTCTTGATGATGCTTAGAAACCACAAATAGATAGCTAATTATTGGTTATAGGAAGGTGAAATTTGACTTTGCCTTCTTTTTTTCTTTTTAAGAAAACGCGATCGCCAATTTAGTAGAAATTAAAAGTTTTTTAAGTGATTCGGCAGTTTTTGATTTTCATTTGGCATTGAGTCGATCGCTCTTGGTTTAGTTTAATTTAGTGAGTAATTTTTTAGTGAGAGTAGATTGTTCGAGCGGGTAAAGCATGGTACTCCGCGAGACCTTCGGTAGTCGCTATCGCGATCGCACGGACAACAGACGCAAAAGCCATATATGATCTTGATATTATGAAATTGAGAGGCAGTAAAACACCAAAAAAATCGCACCGAAGGAGCTAAAGCTTCGATTGGATATGCCGAGGAAACCTCGGCATCCCTCTCGCTAAAAATATCATGACACAAGATGCAATTTTCAGTTCTTTCTGAATAATCTAGATGCTGCTAACAGCTAGGAGAAATTAATGACCAACCCAACCATACAAGTTGACATTGCCGAAATCCTTAAAG
>JBFRWE010000436.1:0-14357 GCA_051439345.1 Xenococcaceae cyanobacterium | reverse complement strand
CAGTTATCAGTTATCAGTTATCAGTTATCAGTGAAAATTATTAGCCTAGATAGTTGGATTAGCCTAAATATTTGGGAGTGAGAACCGTTTCCACTATTTCATCATGCTTTTTTTCTAAGCGATAGGCTTTTGCTTCTGGGCGAGAAGAAACAATGTTATTTAGACGATCGCCAATAAAATGAAGAGCTACCCCATCATCGGCAGCATATCCTGAATCGATTAGTCCTTTAGACAAGAGATGATGATAACCAGTTTTGTATGCTTCCCAATTGTAATGAGGACAATTGCTGTAAGGAAGAAAACCAAGACATTTTAGAGAAATTCTTTTTCCTGGGATTGAATCCGATACTCCTCGATCGAACCAGCAAATTGAACCAGCACTAACACCACATAAAATAATCCCCTTATGCCAAGCTTCCCAAAGAATGTTGTCTAGTTGCCATTCTCTCCAAAGAGCAATTAGATTTTTCGTATTACCTCCACCCACATAAATAATGTCTCGATCGAGAATAAAAGTTTTTAAATCAGCAGTAGGAGGATCGAACAAAGATAGATGAAAAAGTTGAGCAGGTTTGGGGGCAAAATGCTGATAAAATCTATCTATATATTGTTCTGAATCACCACTAGCAGTAGGGAGAAAGCAAATTTTAGGCTCTTTTTTGTCTGATAATCCATAAATATATCTATCTAACAAAGGATTATCTGGTTCCATTCCCCACCCTCCTCCACCCATAGCGATTATCTGTTTTTGTGGTAGTTTGTTTGACATTTTATAGATCACTAACTAATGTAAACAATAATTTTTCCACAAGGATAATCAAGCATTCTCTGATAATTTTTGACCTATTTTGGGTTCTGTACCTGCTAACAAGCGTTGAATATTAGTTTGGTGGCGGAAGATAACATATACTCCACATAGCCCAGCAAAAATTATGTAGGGAGTAGGTTGTTTAAATAAAACCATTAAGACGATAACAGCGATCGCGCCCGTAATAGAACTTAAAGAAACAATACGCGAAATAGCCAGCATAATTCCAAAAGCTGCCAAAGTTCCTAAAGCAACAGGAGCATTCATTACCAACAAAACTCCTAAACTGGTAGCGACAGATTTTCCCCCAGAAAAGTTAAGCCAAACAGATTTACTATGACCGATAACAGCCATCAAAGCAGTAATAGTAATTAACCATGGTTGCCAGTCAATAGGGACAAATTCACCAAGAGCAGAAGCATAAACAATTTTGACTAAGAGAACAGCGATCGCTCCTTTAAGCAGATCGATCGCCAGCACAGCGATCGCTGCTTTTTTGCCTATAGTTCTTAGTACATTCGTAGCACCAGTTGAACCAGAACCATGTTCGCGGATATCAATCCCTTGTAAATATTTTCCCGCTAGATAACCAGTAGGAGTAGAACCCAATAAATAGGCAACCATTATCAATACACTGCTAACAACCAAGGAAATCGCCATACTTTTTTAAATCAGTTATTTTTTAATAATTACTAATTTATCAGTTATCGGTAATAGCTAACTCCGAACTCCCAACTCCCGAGCGACCCTGCGGACGTTTCGTCCGCTAAGGAACGCGCGAGCCGAACCCCGAACTCAATACAAATAACCTGATGATGCTGGTTGAGGTTCAGAGGCAAAAGCCAGCCATAAAGGAAATCGTAAGAGAGAAAGATTCACCATTTCCTCTGTTTCATCAATAATCACCAGAGGTAACAGTTTTTCTTGCACCAAGCGATCTGCTCTTTGAATTAATACTTCAGGAGATTCAAACAAAACAATGCCTCGATTCGCACCAAAATCACTGCGAGAAATACCTAAACAATCTTGTAACCCCCTACGCCATTCTCCTAATCTTTCTGGAGTATCAACTAAAATCAAGATACGAGAGCGATCGCCATATAAACGATAGAGAATAGAGATAGCAGCAGAAGCAACCAAAATATTTTGTAGGCGACTCCCCATACTTTTAATTGCACCTCTACCTCCTTGGGTAAAAAACCAATCTTGTACTCTTTCGGCATGAATTGGTTCAAAAGTACGACGTAATTGCCAAGGAGAACCATAATAATCAGGACGAGTACGATATTGATTGATTAGTTGACGTACTTTTTTTGCTTGCTCGACAAATCCTTGTTCGGTAAATTGAGGTTGAGGAGAACTAGGAGAATTGACTTGCTCCCCCCGTACTGTTCTCGCCTGAGTTTGGGGTTTAGCTTCTAAGTTAGGTAATTTTAGCTGTTCTGCTGCTGCTGCCAAATCTTGTAAACTACCAACCAAATAATCCTTAAAACCTTGTACCCTAATTGCCAACTCTTGAGACGCGCCAGCAAAATTAGTCCGCATTTCTTGATGGATTCTTTCTTGTCGCCTTTCTAACTTATCAATTTCTCTTTGTAAATTGCTTTTACGCTCTTGTAATTGTTCTAACCCCTCCTCAACCATCTTGCCCACATTGGCTTGAATTTCTTGTAATTGTTGTTCAATAATTTGCTTTTTCTGTGCCTGGAGAGTGTTAATTTCTCTAGTTAAAGTATCTTTTTGCTGTTGTAATTTTTCAACTTGAGTTTTCAGTTCTTCTGTCACTATTGGCGAATTATCGGCAACTGAATTATTAAGGCTGTTATCCTTCGGCAATTCACTTGTAGAAGTAGATTCTGTCAATTGGTTAGCTAATACCTCTATTTCTTTTGTCGAATTCTCAGATTGATTTACGTCTAGTTCATCTAGCCAATTATCGACAAAGGAGTCCGATTCTTCTGGTATTACGGGATTATTTTCTGTTTCTTCAACAGATTGAGCATTAGAATCTTGGGCTGGGGAAGAAGACAAATTTGGTTCAGGAATTTGAGGTGATTCTGAGTTCATTGATTAAAAAACAGTAACAATTAAAATAACAAACATAGATATTATCGATTTAGCTTTCTGTAGGGCAATATTTTTCTAGACAACTAAGCAAAGTTTTTGGGGCAAAAATTATTGGTAAGAAATGAATACTCTTAACTTCCCGAAAATAAAATAAAATTGGCACTGGTTGCCAGAAAATACGCCAATTAAGCCAATCACTATAGGGAAACTGTCGAATCATTTGTCCTGAGCGACAAACTTCTAAAGCGGTTGGTGTGAATTTTAATCTGATAGTTACGGTTTGAAACAAGAGAAATAATCCTAATATCGCAATCACCAATCCCAACCAGATTTGTATTATTGCTAAAGGAATAGCCGTAATAATCAAGAAGATAGGAATTTTATAACTTGGGGCTAATTCGATTGTTTGGGTAACGTTAGCAGTAGTTTCAACTTGAGTCACAGTTTATTGATCCTAATTTTAATTAAAGGCATTATTTTTGCCCTTATATTTTAACTCTGCGAGCGGGAAGTACCACGCCTACTCGAAGATAGGCGATGGATAGATAGTTCACGACCAGCTTACCCTAATCTATCCTATTAACTAAAAGCATTACCTGGACCTTGAAACATAATCCAAGATAAGAAAAAGTTAGCAATAAAAATAGCGAGTAAGGCGGTAACTACTGCTGTAGTAGTTGATTGTCCTACGCCTTTAGCACCTCCAGTGGTAGTTAATCCCCAGCTACAACCAATTATGGCAATAATAGCTCCAAAAACAAATGCTTTAATCAATGCTTTCCCTAAATCCCAAACCTGAAGGAAATTATTGGCAGAATCGAGAAAAACTACCTGGGAGATACTGTAGAGATTGCTAGCGATGAGCATACCGCCTAACATACCTGTGATCGCAGCAAGAAAGGTTAAAATAGGCAGCATTAAACAGCAAGCAATCACGCGAGGTATGACTAAATAATCAATGGGGTCTGTTTTGAGGACATAAAGAGCATCAATTTGTTCTGTCACTCTCATCGTGCCAATTTCAGCAGCAAAAGCTGAACCGACTCTTCCCGCAATTACTACCGCAGTTAATACAGGTGCTAATTCTCTAGTTAGTGCTAAAGCTAATACTCCACCTACTGCTTGTCCTGCCCCAAAATCCAGAAACTCCCGTGCCACCTGGATAGTAAATACCATACCCACAAAAGCAGCAGTAATCAGAGATATTGTCAGAGAATCAGGTCCTACTACTGCCATTTGTTCGAGGGTATTACGTTTATGTATTCTTATTTTAAGTAAATGAATTACTACCTGACCTGCTAAGAAAATTGCTGCTAATAAGCGTTGTAGCCAAAGTCTGAAACCACTATTGAGAGTTATTTTGCTGGTCATTAGGTTAAATATAATTTTTGGTTCTCGATTAATATATCGATTCCCATCACCTAGCCACAACTAGCAAGGAAAATAATTTACGCTCTCGATTATTATTCATCACTCTGATCGATTCGGAATCTTTCTACAGAAGATAATAAATCACGAGCAATACTAACCAGACTTTGGAGTGAACCTGCAACTCGCTGGGATTCTTGAGAAGTGGCTTGAGCAGTTAATTCAACCGATTGCATTACTTGTGCTACTGCTCGCGAATTTTCTCTTTGTTCTACGGTATCTGCTGTAATCGATCGTACCAAAGTATCAATTCGATTAGATACTTGAATAATATCTTCTAGGGCGGTTTTAGCTTGTTCTGCCCTGTCAGTCACATCGATTACCTCCTGAATACCTTCTTCCATGGCAGTCATAACCGAGCCAGTTTCACTTTGAATTTGGAGTACGATTTGCTCAATTTCTTTCAAAGATTTACCAGACCTATCTGCTAACTGTCGGACTTCATCTGCAACCACCGCAAAACCACGACCAGCTTCCCCTGCTTTAGCTGCCTGAATTGAAGCATTAAGAGCTAATTGGTTAGTTCTTTCCGAGATTTGGGAGATAATTAGGACAATTTTCGAGATTTCTTGGGATGCTTCTGCTAATCTTTTTACTTTACGGGCTGTTTCTGATACCGTTTCCCTAATTTGGAAGATTCCTGATACTGTTCTGTCTACAGCTTTTCCACCTTTAAGGGCAGTTACAGAAGATGAACGGGCTACTTCTTCGGCTTCTCTGGCGTTATCTGCTACCCGCTCGATGGATTCAGTCATCATTTGTACCGAGTTAAGAGTTACCGCTAACTCTTCTGCCATCCGTAAAGCTTCACTAGATTGGTTACGGGCAAATAATTCACTATCTGTAGAACTTTTGTTTACTTGTTCGGCTGCTTGTTTTACCTGACGAACAATTTCTCGCAGACTTTGAATAGTTAAGTTAAAGGCATCTGCCACTGCGCCTAATACGTCGGCTGTGACTGTTGCTTGCACGGTTAAATCCCCTCTAGCTGCTCCTTCCACGTCATCTAATAAGCGAATTACCTGACGTTGTAAGTCTTCTTTAGCTTGTTCGGTTTCTTCTGCTCTTCTTTGTGCCTCTTGAGTAGTAGTTAGAATCACTCGCGTCATCCGGTTAAAACCCGATGCCAATTGACCGAACTCATCTGCTGAGTAAACTGTGGCTTTAGCATTTAGGTTGCCTTGATAGACATCTTCAAACTGATTCTGTAAATCTTTAGTGGCTCTTTCTGTTTGTCTGGCAGTTATGCCACCCAAAAACATCGATGTACCAAAACTGGTTAAACCTGCCACTAAAGCTATTAAACCGCCATTTTTCGCTCTCTCCGCAAAATTTGGTGGTGCATCTGATGAGGAAAAATCTACACCAATTGTTCCAATTACTAAGGTTGCTATGGCCGAAACTATTCCTGTAGTAGTAGCTGTAATTAATTGTTTTTTCCCGATCGGCGCATTGATCAACCCTGCCCACAGTCCTTGTCGAATCTCAACTTGTGGTCTATCCTCTGTTGTCGGGATAGTTTCAAGATCGGAACTAATACTAGCTTCGATACTTGATGATTCAACCAAACTTTCTCCTGTTGAGATACTATGAACATTATCTACAGTCTGGCGTTCACTACTATCACCATCTGGAACATTAAATAAACCCGTATCAGGCAGTCCTTGTTCTAATTCTTCAAGATCGAAAAAGCTGCTATCAATTTCGTCAAATTCTAATTCATCTTGATAATCTAACCCTTCTTGTTCTGCACTAGCTAATTCATCATAGTTTTCTACCGCAAAAGGCTCTGTAAATACTGTATCTATGTCTAATTCAGAACTATTATCTTCCTCGGTAAAGCTATTTTCGGCAGAAAAATCTTCAAAATCAGACTCTGCTGAAGGTTCTTCCTCCTCTTCCACCATGAAAGTAGCTTTGTTGTTAATTGAACTGTAGTTATTAGCTTCGTTGGGGACTTCAGTCTCTTCTACCTCGGAAAATTCGAGCTCGTTCGCTGGTTGATAATAGTCAAAATCTGGTTTATCTACCACCGATGCTTCAAATTGAGCAAATGGATCTTCTCCTGCACTGGCATCAAATTCTTCTACATTGTCTAATTGAGGGCTTTCTTCTGTAAAGGAATAATCAAAGGACTCATGCCGATCGACTTCTAATTCCCGAGCTTCTGATTCTGCTTGACTTTCATTTAAATCAAAATCATCCAGTCCAAATCCATAGTTGGGATTACTCTCAAAATCATCTGAAGGGCTCTCTTGTTCTTCGCTAAAATCTGCTGAAAGCCAATCTTCTTCTGAAGTAGATTCTGACTCTGACTGATGAGATTGTTGTTGTAGCTGCTTGATCTGCTCTATACCACTATAGGCAAAATCAAGTAAATTTTGCTCCTCCGTCAATTGCAGAACCGCTTCGTATTGTTGTTCTGCTAAATCATAATCTTGGAAGCCATAACAATAAATATGACCTCGTAGCAACAGGACATTGGGGTTATCTGGAAATTCTTCCACTAGATGATCGATAATTTCCGCTGCCTGGAAAAAATCTCCTTGTAAATAGGCTTTTTCCGCTTGTCCGTATTCTTGAGAATAATTCGTTCCTGATGCCATTTGCTTTTTGTCAAGTTAATCAACTTTGCTTACTAGTAACTTAGATACCTGCTTCTGGCTTTGATTTCCAATGGCTAATAGTTATTCGGTGATGAATAATTATAGTATGTTGACGTCAATATAAAATATATTTAAGTATCAAAATATAACAATCCAGAGATTAAGCTGCCCATCTTGCTGAACGTAGCATTTTGGCAGGATCTAACAAGTTTAAACCTTGTTCAGAATTGTCATTAAATCGCCATTGACCTTGTACGAAAGGAGCCATATTTTCAGGTAAATTGTTTATCACCTGTACTTGTTCTATATCTAACCAATCCATTTCACCAATACGCTCGATTGCCAAACCAATTATTTGGTCTTGGTTTTCGATCGCAATAATCGGTATAGTTGGTCGGTCTGTATTTAAAGAACCTGAGTCTCCTAAAAACTGACCTAAATCAGCAACCCAGATAATTTTTCCTCTTAAATTAATTGTTCCCAATAATAGGGGAGAAGCATTAGGTATGGGGGTAATTTGCTCTGGACTTGGTTGGGTAACCTCTGCAATTCCTGTCGCTGGCAAAGCAAACTCTAGTCCAGAAGCTAGATAGAACCTTAGATGTAACTCCCCTTCAGGAGTATCCAATGACTGAAGCTCAAAAGATAACTCTTGGTCTTGTTCTGTAAAGATATCTGGATTGCTAACCATAAGTAATTTAGGCAAATTTTCTTGATAATATTTTGTCGTCTCCAGGAGCAAATGCCAAGTAGACCAAGCAGATAAACGGTACTTAAAACTTATATTTAGGCTCTTAATAATTGCTTCACTGTTCCAATTAACTCAACAGGCTGAAATGGTTTAGCTATATAAGCATCTGCTCCCTGTTTCATGCCCCAATAGCGATCAAACTCTTCTCCTTTGGAAGAACACATAACTACAGGAACATTTTGTGTTTTCGGATCGGATTTGAGTCGTCGACAAAGTTCGTAACCATTCATTCGGGGCATAACAATATCCATGACTACAATGTCAGGGTTAAACTTTTCCAAATGTTCTAATGCTTCTACTCCATCGCAAGCTACTATGACCTTCAGACCAGTACCTTTAAGTAAGTCTGAAATCATTTGCCTCTGTGCCAAGCTATCCTCTACGATTAGAACTTTACTCATAACACACTATCTATCTGCAAAATTCATACTCAATTGATTCAAGTTTACTTTGTAATAATTAACAGTTGACATGTCTTTTTTTTTTAGCACTTCTTAATCATTTACAATTATTTGACCCCTTACTTTCTTTTTAACTATTGATCTCTTTAACACTAAACCACACTTTGCTTGGGTAAGAATTGCCCAAAATGGATCGAGCTATCTGTCTCGGCTATACTCAGATATCTTTCTACTAACATTAATAGCTCATTTTGGGTAAATGGCTTAGATAAGTAGTCAGTTGATGATAATATCTTTGCTTTAAGTCTAGTTAAGCAGTTTTCCCGTTCAGATATCACAATAATTGGGATTTGTCTGAAAATACGAGAACTTTGTAACATATTACACAGATCATAACCAGTTAGCTGAGGCATATCTAAATCACAAATAATCAGATCTGGCTTAATTTGCAATATAGTAGTTAGAGCCTCAATGGGATTAGTAATTATGGTTGAGTCATACCCCCTCTGCTTCAGAATATACTCTACATTCTTACCGATCGTCATCTCATCATCGATACAAACAATATGAGGTTTAGTTCTTTTTCTTGCTAAGAAACTAAATTGAGTAATTTGCTTTTCTGTGTCAACTAAATCAACCCAACCTTTTTTTATACAGGGATAGAGGGCTTTCGCTAAATAAACGAAAGAGTAGTTTAGTTGTCTTGATAAGCGCAATAAAGAAATTTTTTTTTCGGCCCAAGTAGATAAAGTTTTGTAAGTTTTAACCGATACGCCACTGCAAAGCTTTTTTCGATCGGACAAAGTCAGATGTTGATGAGGAGATTTTATGTAGGGAGAAAATTGCTTCCATAAGTGTAATTGAACAAATATTTCTGGTAATAATACAGAGGTCTTTAACCCTATCCATTGGGGAGTAAGAGGATAATCTATTTGAAAAATAAACTTTCCCTGAGTTAGGTTAGATAACTCTAAAAGAGTTTCTTTAATAAGATTTTTAAAAATAATTTTAACTCGATCGGGGGAAATCAATTTTTGTTGCATTAGCAACCATATACAATTATACTCTTTTGGACTAGTTATATTTACTGATTGTTTTTGTAGTTCAGTAAGATATTTTTTTACCTGGAAATAGCTAAGATAGTCACGAATTCTTGATAATTCATCATAGTTGTTATCAGTGGCATAAGTGATTTTACCGTCAACAAAATATAGCAGCCACATCCTATTGATATCGCTATTTTCTAGATATAAATCCGTATTTTCAGCAGTTAAAGGAATAAGATCTAATTTGATATTTTTATGAGGATTAATAGTTTCATATTCTATATATAATGTACCTGTATGCTGTTCTAATTCAATTAATTGCAGAATACTGCGGATATTAAATTCTCGTAAATTGCCTTGCATCTTGGGTTGATACGCTAATAAATAATTCAAGTGTAAATGAAACAATTAGGAAATATAGCTCATCAACTTGATAACATTCTTGAGATACCTTGGCAACTAATTATAAAGCTGGTTATGCTAGATATATTAGATATTAAGTAAGATTGACTTGGATCAAAAAAAACTCAAGATTTTAGGTGATATTATTGAGATGTATTGATGATTGACAATTATTAATTATGGATTAACTTAAGTAAATAAGTACATAAATAAAATGTTGGTAAATTTTAACTATTATCAGAAAAAATTAGGTAATCTTAAATGAATAGTATTGAGATATATATCAAAATATATAAATTTAATAAACAGTAAACTAATTTTTTCTAATTTAGTTTAAACAGCTAAGTCATTTTTTAGAGTCACAGCACAGATAATATCAAGAGGATCGCAAGAGTGCTATATCTGGCAGAAGTACAAAAGCAAAGCAAAGGGTTTATGGGAGGCTTGGAAACCAAGCTTAAGCTTCTAGCTTGTCAGCGAAACGATCAAAGTTGGAGTACCATAACTGGTAATGAGTTCATTACAGCAGAAGAAGCTAGTAATTTTGGTGAAGGAGCTTTAGTAACAGTACAACTAGGTGTCAATCGTCAAATTCAAGGACAACCAGAATTAGCTGCCAATAGAGTTATTGGTATTCTGCAAGGTTTCTCTCGTTTGCTAGAAAAAACCAAGCATCAAGAAGATGAAATTGAACAGTGGAAAGAATCTCTAACCATTCAGAGTGAAGAGTTGAGTCGACGAGAAATAGAAATGGAAACTCGTCTTGAGCAACTTCAACAGATGGAACAAGAGTCTGAGCAATTTGAACAGCAACGCCAAGAAATTGCTAATACTAGAGCAGAAGTAGAACACCTCAGAGAAGAATTTGAAAGCAAAACTGAAGAATTAGAAGGAGCATGGGAACAATTACGAGGAGAAAAACAAAATCTAGAAGCCAGAATTCGAGATTCTAAAGTACTGGATGAAGCTCAAGCAAATAAGATAAACACTCTAATTAATTCTTTGTCTTCTGAGGTAACACCTAAAGAATCTCTCAAACATCAGTTGAGTTCGGCATTTACTGCTATCAATAGTCAGCAGCAAAATTTAGATATACATTGGCAAAAACTAGAAGAAAATAGGCAGAATTGCCAGCAAAAGGAGGAAGAGTTAAGGCAACAACAAGAAAGATTAACTCAAGCTCAAGAAGAATTAGAGATTTCTAGGATTTCTGGAGAAGACATCGTTAAAAAATTACAAATAGAACAAACCAATCTCGGAAATAAACAAGAATTTGCTCAAATAATTAATTGGCAGCTTCAGAATCAAGAAAATCTTCAATCAACAATTGCTCGTTTAGGTATTGAGTCTGGAAATGTTGCTCTAGAGCAAAAAATAGACCTTGATGCTTTAGCAAATATGCCTCTAGACGAATTGGAACAAACGGTTGCTAATTTACAGCAAGATTTAGAAAAAGTAGCTCGGTTTGTTAATGAACAGGAAGAAGAATTGAGTTGGCAATGTAAAGCTGTTGAAGAATTAGAAGCCAAAATTCAAGCTGCTAGTGAATTCGATCGTCTAGCGTTAGAACAGGAGCTATCAGAAGAAAAAGAAGCCAAAAGAATGTTAGATGAAACTTTAGTGGGTCAAAGACGTTCTTTAAGAGAAAGACACGAATTTTTACTTCAGCATCTCCGTATTTTGAAACGTCGTCAAGGAGTTATTGATTTTGAAGGAGGGTTTGACAGTTTTAATCTCGAACCGATTAAGCAAGAGCTACAACAGCAACAGATTGCCATAATATCACAAGAGCAGCAATTAAATGAAGAGATTACTAGCATACAGCAAAATATAGAACAACTTAAGCAAGATTTACAATCACATAAATCTCAGCAAGAAATAAAACAAAGAGATTTACAACAACAAGCAGAAATTTGCGAAACATTACAACTTGATATAATTCGGATGCAATCAAATATAAGTCTCTATGAACAGTATTTGCAACCATTACAAGATAGCTTAAATGAAGTAAGTAAGAAACTAGAGGAAATTGAAATCTTAATAGTAGCTCAATCAGAAAATGGTAGTATACAAGACTTAATTGCTCAGATAAACCAAATTATTCAAGAGCTAACTGGTAATTTTTCCATAGCTGTTGGTTGAACTAGATAGATTATTTACGTGGTTTGTGTAGTAATCATTCAGACTTATAAGATGCATTGAAATTAGCAATTAGTCAAAGTTGTGATGATAGAATTTACCCAAATTTTAGTGAGAAATTTTACGTACAACAATTTTAAGTTTTCTCCTGCATACCTACTTGCCAGAATATACGAATCATTAACTAAATTATATGTAATAACAGATAAGTGACAAAGAACTAATGATGAAATAAATTTGGCTACAAAAATTCCTCATAAATCAAATAAGATTACCATAGCCAAGATAATAGTAGTAGTAAAAACAACAAAATATTAGATTTTAGTTTTAATAAATTAATAATTTTTAGAATTATTACTGATCGTAAATAAAGGTCAGAATTATCTCAATTTAAAACATTTGAGAAATAATATTATCTGAGTAGAGAAGAAAAGATATTTCTTCCTCAAAAATAGGCATTAAGTATTATGATCTAAATTGACAGATGGTACTTGATAGTCAAATATACATGGGTAAATTGAATAAATTGGAATAGACATAAATCAATACAGGTTAATTACAGTTAATTTTTATCTACCGATAATTTTAGTTTTTAGTGTTGTCTCAAGAATAGTGGATAAATTAATAATGAAGAGAAGAGAATTACTTTCGTTATTTACTATATTTTGTTTGAGTTTGTTACTAACAGTCGGTTGCAATCAAACATCACCCTCATCAAGTAATCAAAATAATGGTAAGCCTATAGTGATAGGATACAGTAATTGGGCGGGGTGGTGGCCTTGGGCGATCGCGGAAGAAGAAGGTTTGTTTGCCAAAAATGGTGCTAATGTCGAAATGCGATGGTTTGATGGTTATCTAGAATCAATGGAAGCTTTTGCTGATGGACAAATTGATGGAAATTGTCAAACTCTCAACGATACTATCGCTTTTGCAGGAGATTCAGTTAATGGACAAGTCGCAGTACTAGTGAATGATAATTCTGCAGGTAATGACAAAATTATTGTTAGTGAAGCAATCAATGATATTCAAGACTTGAGAGGCAAAAAAGTAGCAGTAGAAGAAGGCGTAGTTGATGATTTTTTATTAACTATTGCCCTAGAAAAAAATGGGATGGAAAGAAGTGATGTAGAAATTGTTAACCTAGAAACTAGTCAAGCAGTAGAAGCATTTCTCGCGGGAAAAACTGATGCAGTGGCTGCTTTTCCGCCTTTCTGGTTAAAAGCATTACAAAGAGAAGGTTCTAAAGAACTAATTAGTTCTTTAGAATTTCCTGGTGCTATTCCCGATCTATTAGTGGTTAGTCAAAAATTAATTGATGAGCAACCAGCTCAAGTACAAGCTATAGTTAATACCTGGTTTGACATTCTAGATTTCATGGAAGAAAATCCAGACAGAGCCGATCAAATCATGGCAAAACGTGCTAATGTCACCATCGAAGAATTAAACCAACTCAAAGAAGGAACAAGAATATTTACTATTGAAGAAAATCTAGAAGCATTTAGAGACGGTGAAGGTATAAAACATATGCCTACAGCAGCAAAAAGAATGGCTTTATTTATGTTAGATGTAGGATTTATTGAGCAAGCTCCTGACTTAAATAAAATATTTGATGACCGATTTGTTAAAGCTTATAGTCAACAACAATCTTGATCTATTGCCTAGCAAGCTTATACCTCGTAAGGTGGGGAAACTAACTTTTCACTCCAGAATACGTTTGAAAAATAATTTTGCCCACCTTACTTGGTGCGCGTTCCCTAGCTGCGGAAACCGCAGCGGGGTCGCACCGCTTTTTGGGGGACTTTCTTTTCTGGAAATATCCTAGCCTATAATTGCTGAAGAGAAAAACACTATACCAGTTGAGCCGATCGCACCTCCAGCAAAACGAGTTAGATATTGCCTTGGAATATTGGTAACGGCTTTACTAGCAATAAAATATACTCCCAGAGAAATTACTAGTTGAATTACCATAAAACCAATCAGATACGCAACTAGAGGAGTTGGCTCTGCACCAAAAATACCTTCTCCATAAGCATAACCGTGGAAGATCCCAGCAAGTGTTGCTAATCCAGCTACTACCAGAGTGTAGTTAGCCGCTTTTGTTTGTTTGTTACCGATAAATAACAAAATCCCAAACACTGCTACAGAGGCAGCAATAATTATTTCAGGCATTGGTAAATTGATAGCTTGTAAATGAATAAGCGCGCCAATTCCTGTAGCAATAACAAAAGCAATGGGAATTAAAATCCCTCTGGCTATGCCTACGGCAATTAAACCACTAGCAATAATAAAGGCTAAATGATCGAACCCAATTACAGGATGTCCAAAGCCTGACATTATCCCTTCAAAAAAATTAGCAGGAAGTTTGCCACCAAGAGGATGATGAGCGATCGCACCAGGAGCAAAGATTAAGAAGCCCAAACAGGAAATAATCCCGACTGTACTCAACCACTGACGATTCAACTGCAACCACAATTGTTGCCCATAACTTCGTTTGCCTGACATGTTTTTTCTTTCTAACATTAATTAGTAATTAATTTAGTTGGCCGAGATATAAAGCTTACACCTCGACCAAGTGATTATTGGCTACCATTTTTTGTATGGTAGAAATTTACCACACATAATTACCTGTACACGATCGCCTTTAGGATCTTCTACTTTTTCTACTTCAACCGAAAAATCGATCGCGCTCATAATGCCATCACCAAATTT
>JBFRWE010000435.1:0-8125 GCA_051439345.1 Xenococcaceae cyanobacterium | reverse complement strand
CTCCAATCCCATACATGCCTCAGCAATTGTTTGAAAAATCCAAATGAGCCGATTTTGTAAAGTCCCCAGAGAGGCATAAACTAAGGGTTTTCCCGTTAATTTTTCATAAGGAAAGGGAATTGATTCTCGACTAACTGAAGTTGGATAATGATAAGGTCCAGTGAAATGGAAACAAGAGGGTAGTTCTTTTCTCGGAAATTCCAACTCAACAGGCTGTTGACTAAGTTGGGCTAACTGAGAATAATATTGATTTGGATTATGATAGAGAGATAAATTCCATTCTTGACGGTAGTCATCAATAACTTTTCGCACAGATTTACCAAAGCGATTAAGCAGTGCATAGCCTACTCTGTTACGTAAAATCCCTCGCCATGAAGGGTCATAATCCCAGGAAGTGTTAAAGGGAGGAATATTTAGTTCCTGATTTACCATTAAGGCACTACATACGTTTATAAAAGGAATATCTAGATATTCAGCAACCGTTCCTCCTTCTGGAGAAGATTGATCTACTAATAATAATTCTATGCCTGCTTTTTCCACTACTTCTGGAGCATCTTGAAGGCGCATATTAGCTACATTAGCAATCAAATCAATTGTATACTGCAATGCTTTAAGCCCACTCAAATTACCTAATTGAGTGGATATTTCTTTTGTCGCTCCTTGGGGAAAATCCGACTTGCCAATTGCTTGAAATTCTAATCCTGCACTCTTAGCTTTTGGTTCAGCATCTTCTATTCCAATTAGGGTGACACGATGACCTCTGTGTTTTAATTCATGTCCTAAAGTAGTCATAGGATTGAGATGACCAGTAGCAGCGGGGCAAATAATACCAAAATGAGTCATGAAAGTATATAAAAGATGAGAGGACTAGGCGATCGAAATTACTTGAAAGGCAAAATATTCATTGTTTCTGAAATGATACCATTGTTGTCGGGAAAAAGGCGATCGCGCTAACAAGAACTTAAAGAATCAGAAAAACAATGAAGAGCAGAGGGATTAGAGTATGTATGGTTTCAGTTTTCATTGGTATTATTTTTGTAGTTTAATGGCTGGTACTGATTTTTGGCTTTCTAGGGACTAATTTCAGTATTAAACCCAAAAATTGAGAAAAGACAGATAGTTTACTCTTTTTCCTAGCAGTATCCTCAGTCAGAATATTAACCAAATCCCTTAAAGCCTTGTTATCTTCACGAAGGTTAGCACAATCTCTCTGAAGTTCGACAAAATACTCAAGTAGTTCCTCGTATTCTGCCTGGAGTCGAGTCTGGTTGGGAAGAGGAGGAAGCTTAGGTTTTTGAAGTTGTTTCTCTAGCTTTTTATATTCGCTAACCAGTTCTAAGTAATCCTCGAAATGGGCAGTTGCTAGAAATTTAGCCCTTAATTTATATCGAGAGGCAGGGTTTAATAATATGGCTCAAGCAGAACGAAAATGTAAATTTGGACTAGAGCAGATTTTGTCTCTTTTTAGAATGAAATAGCCCTGATTAGTTAGGGTCTGATTAGAATTAGTTGGTAAACTATTATTGGCTAGACTTAAAACAAATTTGTATCCTATAAACACCAGAAAAAAGATCAAAGCTAATCCGATTATTTTATCGAGAATTTTATCGAGAATTCTATTCATTTCGAGAGTTTAGTTCATGAAAATTAAGAAAGTTTGAGCTAGATTTTTTATCATCAAAATTATAAAGATTTTCTTCAGATTTTGATGATAAATCGGGACTAAGATCGTTAGTTTCTTTTTCTTCCGACTCAAAATCAAAAGTCCATTCAGGTTCATTGTTTTCTGTTTCGGGATCTTCTTCTTGAGCAGAACCTATGTTGATAGGGGGAATTTCTGATTTATTTGCTTCGTTAATTTGGGGGTATTTTTGATAATCGAAATGAATTAAACTGGGGTTGAGGTTACAGAGTTTTAAGTAGGCTTGTAAATCTGGTAAATTTTGTATTTCTGATGGCATCACCACAGGACGAGTTTTAATACTGCGATTTAACGAGTTGCGATCTGTGCTGTTTAACTTGCCGAATTGAATGGTAGTGCTAATTTCTTCGATTTCTTGTTCTCCAAGTTCCAAAGAATTTCTTTTGGAAGTATCCGAGTCAGAGCAACGAAAGACAAACTTATTCTGTAAACCCTGTAAAATCTCTTTCGCTCCATCCTTGCCATAAATGTCTTCGATTTGTCCAGATGTTTGATAGCCTACCAAAGCGGTAGCTTTGTATTTGCGTCCTTGGCTCAGTAGTTTACCTAAAGTTGGTAGTTTACCTAATCCTGGTAATTCGTCGGCAATGAGCCATAAATGAGGATAGTCTTGGTTTTCGTCTCGTTGCAGTACACCTAAAGTAGTCAGATCAACCCAGGTTCTGAGTAAGGGTTTAACGGCTGCTAAATCCCTATCTCTGACAATTAGAAAAACCCAGTCTTCTCTTTCGTTGGTACACCAGTCGGTAATCCTAAAGGATTCGGGGTTTTCACACCAGTGATTGAGATATTGGAGAAAGTTTAGTTGCAGTGAGGCGGTAGCCATTACTCCTGCTGCTTGCTCTTCTCCACCTAATAAGGCGGGGCTGATTCCTCCAAAAAGCTTTTTAATCAAATCTTTGGTCGGAGAGGTTAAGTCTTTCCATAGCCCCTCAATATTACCGTTGATTCTAAGTAAGTCAGTTAGCAAAGCTCTACCCGCAGAGGCAAAGAATTTATCATTACCATTGGTTTCAATCAAAGCCTCAGCAAAGAATTCGGCGGGTGCGTCCTCGCTCCAAAAATTCCAGGCAGAGGTACGCTTATCATAGAGACTGAGGACTACATCCCTTTCTCGACCAAATCTAGAGTAATATTGTCCGTTGAGGTCGAGGATTAAGCATTTTTGCCCTTTCTTCTGCCGTATCTGAGTTAGAAGGCTGTTAATAGCTTGAGTTTTCCCCGTACCCGCAGCACCAGCCAAGCTGATATGTCTAAAAGTTAGGAATTCGGGTAATCTAATCTGTTCTCTACCTAGCTTTAAGTCGAATTCAGTTTCTCGGTATCTAGCATCTATTTGTGCTTGTAATTCTTCTGGTTTGAGTAATTTGGCACCTCTCAAATAACGTTCGGCGGTATATTTCTTGCCCTGTTCCCGAAAATAAGCGATAAGTGCCAGACAAGAGCCAAAAGAACCTAACGAAAAAACATATTTACATTGAGCCAACAGTTCAGTAATTTGATTGACAACTGGTTGATAGGTTTGGAGAGTATTGGCAGCTTGGGCGGAACAGCCGAAGGGTAATTTACAGAGAAACGAGGCTGTATAGTACCAGCGTAGCAATTCGAGAGAATTTTTAGGAGCTAGCAGAGCAAAGAAAACAAGGGTGATTATCGCTCCACAAACAAGAGAAACTAGCAGCAGCCAGTAGAAATTGCTTAAGTTGATTTCCCAGTTATTTTTCGTGATCTCCTGACCCAACCCAGAACCGCCAATCTTCATCTTTTCAGTACTTCCTCTAGGATTTTCAAGGACTGCTCTAATCTCCTGGTTTCAAGAGTAGTTGCAGCTTCATTGACACTATCAGGCGATTGACTTTCAATCGCCCCACGCACAAAAGCTACGTCTACTAATCCTGATTGCAAGAGTTCGCACAGCTTTATTAGGATTAGTTCACATCTTTCGAGTCTGAGAGATAAATTTTCTAGTTCTTTCTGTGAATTTGCTCGGTCTAATTCTCCTCGCTTCAGTTTTAAGTTGATTAGATCGTTAACGGAGATTCCTAGAAGTCTACTTTCTGCTTCCAGAGCTTTAAGTTGTTCACGCTGGACATAATATCTTAGACCAGGCATATTTATGTGTTTGGTATTTTGTCAATTATTTGAAATTTTCTTAATAACAATAAGTATAGAAATAATAGTCAGCAATAATACGGTTTGAACAAATTTTCTTTACATTTTTAGGCTTAAATTAACTTGAATGTAGCCTGGTTTACGATTGAGCTTTGAACAAAATTGGTTCAAGTTCTCTTGATGCTTTTTATCATTCATGGTTAACAGCTAATCCTCTAATAGCTTTCTACTATCTGGAAAGCTTTCTTGTTTTTTGTTGTCGTTCTGTTTCTTGATTCGATTTAATCGATTCTGATTGTTGCTTGGCTTTGGTGGAATCTAAATCTTTATTTGGTTGCTTGGCTTGATTTTTCAAATGTTCGTCATACATTTGTTTAATGACATATTTGTCATAAACATTTCTGACATTTCGCTCTACTTTATCTCTAATCTCTTTGTGGTCTTCTGACTTTATATCTAGATTTCCTAGTACTTCGAGAGGATTTTGTTTGGCTTGACTTATGATCGCTTTTTCAAGTAGTTGTTTTTTGTCCTGAGCGTAAATATTTAAGTTGTACTTGGCTCTACTAGCAGCTACATAGAAGCTTTCTTTACTGAGAGTTTGATCAGAGGTGGCAGAGACTAATACTCTGTTGGCTGTTTTGCCTTGGCTGCTGTAGGTGGTGGAGACTAAGGCATGATCTAAGTTTTGAGGTGCTTTCACAGCTATACCGCCAATGGCTCATTAATGGTAATCAAGTCAAGGTAACTTTAGGTGAGTTGGAGTTGTGGAGACAACAAGCCGAGGCAATTGAACGCTCCTCTAATCATTTGGCAACTATTGACGGAATTATTGAATCGGTCAAAAAAACCATGACAGAAGAAAATGACTTTTTGCCTACTTGTGAGGTTGATTTGGTAGTTTTCGAGCATCTTTTAAATGACCGAAAGGAATTTAACGATTTGGCTTTTTCTTTGATTAGTCAACAGATGCAGCCTAAACTTAACTTCGATTTCGAGCTGAATTTTGATGAAAAGTAAATGAATCCTCAATCCCAAAAACAGCAGTTAAAGACAAAACGATCTCCTTCACAAACTACTAACTCATCATCTGGTTTATCTAGATTAATTCTTCCTGGCATCGGTTTAATAGCCTTGTTGGTTGTTATTCAGTCTGTTTTTGGTAGTTTCTCTAGTCTCTCAACAGGCAATAAAAGACTTAATCTCAAACAGGTAGAACTTAATCCTAATGCTGCTAGCAAAAGGAAAGCTCAAGCTGAAGCTCCCAGATATGGGTTAGATGACAAGGTGGTAAAGGAAGAGCAAGTTTATATTATCTTGCGGGATAACGGTGCTGAAGATGGTGATTATGTAACTTTGAGTGTTAATGGGCAAGTTTATGCTCTGAGAGTATTTTTGAAAAATGCTGGTAACTCCGTGCTTGTTCCTCTTAATCCAGGAGCTAATCTAGTGCAGATACACGGAGATAGGGATGGGGGTGGGGGTGTAACTTTGGCTGCTGATGTTTCCAATCAAGGTAACATGACTAGTTCGGCTTTTCCTGAAGGGGCTACAGCCATGTTTTATATTATTCGTCGTTGAGCTGGGAGGCTAACGTATTTACAGCATTCCCAGCTTCAATATTAAGTTAATCAACAGTATCAGCAACTGTACAATAAACCACGCTAAGGCTGAAACTTAGTCACTGTAATGGTTTCTGAAACCATTTTTTTGATACACTTCTCTGTACCAGCTTAACTAGGGTCTATTTGGTACAGAAAATTTGAACGAGTTTTCAAGGGTTTGAGGGGTCTGATTTTCAGAAGGTTTAATTGGTACAGTTCTTAGCGGGGTTTTCTGCACGGTTGCTACCGATACCCCTGATCAAGAAATTGCTTTATATCCTTTCAGGGACGATGACACTAGGCGATGGGGTTTCCTCGATGCTCAAGGTAATACAGTAATCGAGCCAAAGTTGGCCCAGGCGAGTTCTTTTAATAAAGGATTGGCTGTAGTTAAAGAACCTCCTTTAGTCCCTTACGGCTACATCAATCAGCAAGGGGAATATGTTTGGAAGTCTGTAGAATTTTAGCCTCAATCAAAACATCCCCTTGATTAGTCGTCAAGAGGATATTTTGCTATTTCTTTTACACTCATACAGAAGTATAACAATCTTTTTAAAAGTAGTATTTTAGTACTGAATATTTTTATACTTAATACAATCAATTCAATTCGTGTACATAATCATGCAAACATTTTCACCAAAAAGAGCGATTCTACCTTTTAAGGGTTATATGGGAACATCTTATTGTCAGGTCAATATCTACGATCTTCCAACACCAGTAGTAATTGTTTCAGAGTTAAAAGCTAACCAGGGGACATCAGCAGTAAATTGTATTGAGAGGGTAGCTTTGAATGTAGTCAAAGAATATGAATTAAATCCCGAAAACTGTATATTCATTCATCATTGTCCAAAAGGTGAAGGGATGTTTTTTGGTATGGAAGATTTCCATGAAGCTCCTATAAAATGGAACGGTGAAGAGTTCAAAGATACGGGTATTGGTAGGTGGAAACTGTTAACTCGTGATGAGGTAGAACAGTTGATAGGTTGTTACTTTGAAAATTAAGATAGCCCAATTGATTACTACCTTTGTTTCATTTGCTTTATTCGCCGAGATATTCTAGAAACTTTTAAAAAGAAGGGTTCTAAGTAGTAAAGCGGTTTAGCTAGACGAGGCAATAGCTATAAAGTTACCATATCGTCTAGCCACAAATCTTTTTAAGCAGCTTCTAAAACTTCCATAACTGCCCCAGGTTCTTTTAATAATCCAGTTACCAAATAAATCCTGACACAGTTCAACTGAGTAAAAACGAGTGTCTCTTTGCCATATTGCCATTTTTCTATTTGATACTTCATTTAACTAATGCAATAGCCCATAGCAATCATTATAAAATTTCGCCAATTCAAAAATACAAATATCTAAATTTTTACCTTGTTACCAAGGTGCATTGTCGGTATTTTAAATTACAATGAGATATCTGTTAATTTGAGGTATGTAGATTGTTGATTACTGTTGCTGGATTTAAGGGGGGCATCGGCAAAACTACTACTGCTGTTCATCTTGCCTGTTATTTTTCTCAGTTAGGGGACACTCTTTTAGTTGATGGCGACCCTAACCGTAGTGCTACTGGCTGGAGTAAACGGGGTGCTTTTCCTTTTAAAGTGGTGGATTTAATGCAAGCTGCTTTGTACAGTCCCAAGTATAAGCATATTATTATTGATACTGCTGCCCGTCCTTCGGAAGATGAACTAAAAGCTCTAGCAGATGGCTGTAACCTTTTAGTTTTACCTACTACTCCTGATGCTTTGGCGATCGATGCCCTGATGCAAACTGTAGATTTATTACTGTCATTGGGTAGCGAAAGCTATCGCATCTTACTAACTATGGTTCATCCCAAACCAGTCAAGATGGCGGAACAAGCTAGAACAGCATTATCAGAATTACCATTATTTAACACGGAAATAAGACGGTTAATTGCCTATGAAAAAGCTTCATTGATGGGTGTACCTGTTTATCAAGTGAAAGACCGCATGGCCAAAATCGCTTGGAGTGACTACGAGCAAGTAGGTAAGGAGATAACCGCATGAGTGAAAGTGCCGAAATGTTTAAAAAGCTTGCTAGTGGTCGTCTTAAATCTGCTCAAGCTAAAGAGGGAGCTAAAGCAGAACCAGAAACTTTACCCCAAGAGAAAACCGATACATCAGTTAAAGCAAATCCTCAAGAGCAAAACCCAGAATTACTCAAAGCAGAAACTACACCCTCAGAGATTAAGAAAAGAGGTAGACCAGCTACAGGAAAACGTAGCGATCCAAACTGGATTGGTAGAACCTATTATGTTCGCAAAGAAACTGAATTCGATATTGAGGATGAACTAATCAAACTAAAGCGGGCTGGTTTTAATTTAGATAAATCCGAATTGGTGGATTTTCTCCTTGCTGCTTGGGTGAAATGGCGACAAGGTGAAAATATAGATTTGCATATGTCCGAAATTTCGCCAAGGCGAAAAGATGAATTGTCGTAAATTAATGGGCGTTTATTTATTTGTTATGGCATCCGCTCTACTGCCGATAATCTGTTAAATTTTGCCAGTGCGATGGTGCGACGTAGTGAAATCTTTTCTGTCGCTATCTGTTCGGTCAGCCATCAGCAATTCTCATTTTGAAGCCGTAACCTAAAAGAATACAGAATGAAAGAGGAGAATTAGGGATTTATGCACGAGGACTCATCGCGAATAGATGGCCGAATTAATCGAGTTGTGAGCAAAAGTAAG
>JBFRWE010000434.1:0-20377 GCA_051439345.1 Xenococcaceae cyanobacterium | reverse complement strand
TTGCAAACCTTCAGGCATTTGCCAGCAATGATCCCAACAATTCTACCCATAAAGTTTAACTGATTGTTTAGCAGAAAAACAGCAAAATTCTCCGAATTCCTGCAATATTATCGAACATCTTGGTTCTGGATAGGAGAAAAGCTCAGAGTTTGGAGTTAAAAAGGTAAACTAATTTACATTTAAAATTATAGGAAATAAAAAAAAGAAGCTATGTACCGCTTTTCGCGTCCCCGTGTCCTTTCAAGTGTATGTTTTTAATAAAGTTGAAAATCTTAACTCTAGTTAGAACGAAAGAATGGGCTTTTCCCCCTCTGCTTCCTCTGCTTCCTCTGCTTCCTCTGCTTCCTCTGCCCATCTCAACCGTTAAATCTTAAAATCATACCCCTGAAAGCCCCGTGTCTCCCCGTCTCCCCCTCAATCATCTGTAGCCAACATTTAAGTATTTCATATTACTTGCCCGCTCTTACTTAAATTATGACAAGAAAACCCAGAAATAAATCTGGGCTTTGCTTTAAATTCAACTAAACTAACTTAAATTAGTTGTTTGAGTGGTCAACTCTAGTTGACTATGACAAAATGCTGTTAACTAAATCTTGCAGAGGTCCAAGACGAGCAGTTGAGCAGATAAAGTAAGCAAAGAATGCAGCACTACAACCACCGACTAAAAAACCACTAGCAAACTCACTCCAACCTTCTTTTGTGGTGAAGGTTTCAGGAATATCAGGAGTTGTAACTGTAGATGAAGGTGCGCCACCCATATAGCTTCCATAGAGGGATAAAGCAACAGTTAGAATCGCAACTAAGCCAACTGATGCTAATAAACCAGCAAGTTCGGCAACATCAGAACCCCGCAGAGGACCTAGTAACAAGAAAGGTCCATAAACGAAATATCCATGAGCCATACCGACTTCTAGACCACGACGAAAACCCGATAATCCTGGGCGGTAGGCAGGTAGGTTACGAATGAAAGTGGCTGTAACATCAGAGCTATTAAGCGGAGTAGCTAGATTACCAACTTGAGGATCTTTGCCAGGTTGAATTGCATCCATATAAGAAGTATTCTCCTCTAAAAAATAATATTTTTACGAATCCTTTAAATAGCATCACTTTACCCTGGTTTTAGTTCACTTTTTGTTAAGAATCTTTATAACTCAACAAATCGGGTAAAGCTTGCCAGTTAATATCCATGTTATCACCGTTAAAAATAGGAAAAGTACAATATGATTGGCGATTACACAGCTTCTTGGCTTCCCGTAGCTATGGTTCCTTTTATTGGTCTGGTTTGTATGGCGGTTTCTATGGCTCTCTTCTTCATCTATGTTGAAGGTGAAGCTTAATTCAAGCCAAAGTTAATAACTTAGATTAACTAAAATTTATCTATAGCTACTACCAACACTCCACCTTTTTGGTGGGGTATTTTGTCAATCTATTGATTGTCGCTCGAGATGCACCCTAATAATTCCCCAAATTCCCTAGCTTGGAACAAATTATTAATCTTACTCCTACTTATTTTAGGAGCAGCGATCGCTTTATTACCTTTAGGTATTATTTTGTTAACTTCCTTAGCTCCGCCTGGTAGTAGCACCAGTACAGCTATGACTGGTCAATCTGTGACTTGGGCTAACTATGGGGAGGCTTGGACTAGGGGAAAGTTCCTGCTAGCATTTGCTAATTCTACTCTGGTTGCTTTAGCGGTAACAGCTTTGCAAATTTTTACTTCTGCTTTGGCTGGGTATGCTTTAGCAAGATTAAAGTTTCGGGGAAGAGAAGTTATTTTACTCTTAATTGTGGCAACTCTGGTTATCCCTTTTCAGTTACTAGTAATTCCCATCTTTATAGTTTTAAAATGGGGTCATTTAATCAATACCTATTGGGCGTTAATTCTACCAACGGCAGCTAATGGCTTTGGCATCTTTTTAATGCGTCAGTATTTTACTACTGTACCGATCGAGTTGGAGGAAGCAGCAGCCTTAGACGGGGCAAATCGTTGGCAAATTCTCACGCAGATTATGCTCCCTTTATCTCGTCCAGCTTTAGTAACATTATTCCTATTTACTTTCATTGGGGAGTGGAATGATTTGTTTAAACCCCTAGTGTTTACTACTAGACCAGAATTGAGGACGGTACAACTAGCTTTAGCTGAGTTTCAAGAACAGTTTACCAATAGTTGGCCGTTGTTAATGGCAGCCGTAGTAATTGCCACCATTCCTGTCGTAATTTTGTTCTTAATTGGTCAGCGTCAGTTTATTCAGGGTATTGGCACAACAGGAATTAAGAATTAGCATGTCTTAGGGTTTTTGTCTATCTGGATGACCAAACCAAGAACGTTGGCGATCGCCATATTTTTGTTGCAGTAATTGTTCAACATCGTCCATAGTTCCCTCAGAAGCAACCCAACCACCTTCTATATCAGGAAAATCCAACTTGCAATTGTCACATTTCTTATCATCATAAAAACGGATAGGACACCAAAAAGATTCAACATTACGCAGCATTTCTGCCCCAAGAGAATAAACTCCTGTCATCCAATCGCAGTAAAGACACCAAATTAAATCTTTGCCGATCAAACCCTCGAACTTTTGACGACTGACATTCACCCACTCGCTGTGTTTGTAGTTAGGAAAATCCAGAACCCACACTAAAATTGGATAAACAAAAACTTCTGCCCAACGAATTACAAAAAATACTGGTACTGCTAAGGCTGTTGCCCATAATGCTAAATTATTACGCCACCAACCAAACTTTTGATTCATAAAACTGTGAATTCGAGAACCTCCATTAACAGTTTTACTATGAGCTAATTCATGAAGAAAACTCCATAGCTGCATAACCAAAAATTGTGCGATGATCGCTGCGATAATACCAAGCCATCCAGCTATTAATCCACCAATTAACCAGGGAATCCACAAAAGTAGAGAAACAATCCCATCAAGTCCTGGTGCTTTGGTTAATCCTGCTAAGATATTTTTGCCGAATCCACCCAGTCGAGGTAGGAGATGCAAAAATAAAACTAGTGATGTTTCCGCACTCAAAATAACCACAAAAACAAAAGTAAATAGCTTCATCTTCGAGAAAAATTTGCATTTTATCAATTTATGCTTGAATTGTAGTCAAATTAACTGCTTAATCCTTCATTTAACCTTTAACATTTAACATTTCTATGGTTTCAATCCTGCAAACAAATAATAATACCCAATCCAGTTTAGATATAATACTTGAAATTTGTGCAAAGGCGCGATCGGCATTCTAATACTTTCTGGGGATGCAGGTTCTGAGTATGCTGGTGTTGCAATTAGGGAAACAGCTAATAGCAAGCCAACAAATAATCTTTTATTCATATAGGGTTCTTTTGTCGTTACTATAATGATCTATCAGATACTACATTATATGTATGAAAACTTAATTACACCTACCTACTCAATTCTTGGCTTTTCCATTCAGCAAAAATTTGTTTAATTCTGGTAATTGCTCGATCGGCTGCTTGCTCGGCAGTGAGCCCCTCAATAATCATGCTAGTTAAAGCTTGGCCCCAAATATTTTCTTGTAATACTTGACTGTAGGCAGGATTTTTCGCTTCATAGATAAGGCGAGTTGGACTTTGAGTTAATGCTTTAGTAGCAGTAGCAATATAAGGGTCTGTAGTTTGTTGCCAAGAGGATTTCTTCCAGACAGATTTATGCACTGGTAAATATCTATTACCTGAAGCTTGAAGATATTCGGCGATTATTTCTGGCTGAATTAAGTAACGGAGAAATTCTTTAGCTATTTGTTGATGGGGGGAGTCAGCAAAAATAATTGCTTGTTTAATAGATACTACATACCGCATTGGTTCCCCACTGGGTTTACGGGGAAAATTAACAATGCCGAGCTTGTTGTAATAGGTGTCTTGGTCTTGACGGACAGAAGCAGGAATAGAGAGAGTAGCATTAGGGGTCATCAGTACAAATCGATTGAGCAAATTACGATTGTTGTCTGTATTTAACCAATCGAGCGCATCTGGGGGAATATAACCTTGTTGATAAAATTGATTATACCAATCTAAACATTTGATAATCTTTTGGCGGACTTGAGGTGTATCGATTAACAATTGTCCTTCAGAATCAAGTAAAGTGATATCGTAGGCTTCTAAAACCTGCTCAAATAAAAAAAAAGTATCCATAGAAGCATTACTCAAAGGTAATCCTAATCCATAGATATCGTCTGATTTTTTCGCTCTTAACTTATCTTGTGCTTGCTGCCAAAACTGCCAAAAATTATCCCAATCTTGAGGTATGTCTTTTGGCGTGTAATCGATCGAGGCTAGTAGTTTCTGCCAATAGAAAATATGAAAGCTAGTTTGATAAAGAGGTACTCCATAAAAGCCGTGTTGGTTTTTCACCTGGTTGTAATAGGTGACTGCTTCAAGGGCATTTTCTTCATATAAGTCTTGAACAGGTTCAATAAGATCAGAGACATCTGCTAGTTTGCCTTGCCAAGCCAAACGAGGATATAATGTCACCTCTGCTTTGCGACTCATCATAATATCGGGGAGTTTGCTTCCTTGTACTGCCCGCTCCGCTTTTTCTGATAATTCGCTAGTAGTATAGAAAGAAAGCTTGGTTTTATAGTTGGTTTTTTGGGACCAATTATTCACTACAGCACTAAAAGCTTCATCTTCTTCGAGATTAAACCCTTTTTCCCACCAAATATTAAGGGTAATATTTTCTCTAGAAGATTCCGCGCTCGAATACTGCTCTAAATTCCGAGTTTCTGCACAACCAACAACAAGTATAAAAGTACCAATCAAAATCAAAATAGATTGATACCCAAAACGAGGGTAGGGAGTTGGCGTTTTCTCCATCACTAATGATTAATTTAGTCTCTAATATTAGATAAATAAACTTATAGCCAAATCGGGAAGAACCAGGGAAGTGTTAGGGTCGGCCGATAATGAATTTGCTTGACTAGAAAAAATGTAGAGTTCACAGTTAGAATTAAGATTAAAAATTATGGTAAAAATACTTATATAAATGGGTATTTTTTATTACTTGCTACTCCCACGATGAATAAAAATTTTTTAGCAAAACAAAATGGCGATCGACAAAAATACCAGTATAAAAATAATCTTGAGGAAAAGACTGATATTGTTCTAAAACAAAAAAAAACTTTGGGGAGTAAAATAACGGCAGTTCTAGCTATTGCGATGGTTACACTACCAGTTTTAGCTATAGGTATAGCCAATTACTACTTTGATAGCAAAGGTATTAATAAGCAAGAAATTAGAGCCAAAGGAGATGATGCTAGTGAGATTACGGAAAATAAATTAGCACAAAGAAATCAAATGCTAACTATAGTGTTGGTTTCCACAGGAGCAACGGCTTTAATAGTAAGTATCGTCACTGCTTTTTGGACTATTCGCATCACTAGTTGGAATTATGAACAAGTTGAAAAACAAGCGCAACGAAGAAAAGAACAACAAAAAAAATTGTTCCAAGAATTTATTAAATACCTCAGTCGAGCGAGCAAGCGAATAGAAATTCTTGAAACTACTGTAGAAGAAGCTCAAAAAATATTAGAGTGCGATCGAGTTTTAGTCTATAGTCTCGACCAAAATGAATATGGCAAAATAATTGCGGAAACAGTATTACCAGGTTGGACAAGAGCTTTAGATAAAACTATTGCCGACCCTTCTTATGAAATTAAATATATCGAAAAGTATAATAAAGACCGCTTCCATGCTTTTCATGATATTGACCAAATTAAATTACCTTCCAAATATCTAGAACAACTAGAACACCTAGGAGTTAAGGCTAATTTAGCAGTACCCATTTACCAAGAAGATAAATTATTGGCGATCTTATCAGCCCATCATTGTGAGCAGCCTCATGAGTGGCTCAATGAAGAAAGGGAATTTTTAACCGAGTTAGCTCAAAGAGTTGGCTTTGCTTTAGACAATATGGAGGTATTAACTAAAGCTTCTCGTATTCTCAAGCAAGCGGAAACAGAAGAGCATTGGAATCAGCTATTGGACGATACTATAACCCTTCTTCGTCAGTCTCTAGAAGAACAAGATATTTTAAATATTGCCGTAGAAAAAGTCCGTCAAATATTAGCTTGCGATCGCGTTGTAGTCTATGGACTCAATCAAGACAATTATGGGACAATTCTGTCAGAATCCGTGACGGGTATGTGGACGAGGTCTTTAGGTATGGTCATGGATGACCCTTGCTTTGCCTCCAGATACATAGAAATATACAGAAAAGGTCGGGTTAATACTATAGATAATGTTTATGAGGCGGGATTAACTGAATGTTATCTCAAACAATTAGAAAAGTTAGAAGTTAAAGCTAATCTGGTAGTCCCTATCCTTAATAAGCAGAAGTTATTTGGATTACTAATTGCTCATCAATGTGTTCAACCTCGTTCTTGGAAACAGAGAGAAATTAGTTGGCTAACTCAAGTAGCTAATCAAGTTGGTTTTGCCCTTGATAATGCCAAGCTTTTTTCCGAGCATCAGGATTTATTAAAGCGATTAGAAACTGAAACTAAATGGAGTCAGTTATTGAGTGAGACAGTAGGCTATATTAGTCAATCTCTACAAGCAGAAGATATTCTCCATACTACTGTAGAGCAAGTTCGTCAGGTACTAAAATGCGATCGGGTGGTAGTTTATAGTCTCAATCACAATAATTATGGCACCGTAATCGCCGAATCGATCGCTCCTGGTTGGACAAGGGTTGTAGGCAAAACTCTTGACGATCCTTGCTTTGCCGCCGATTACCTCAACCAATATAGTCAGGGTCGAGTTAAGGCAACAGATAATATTTATACAGCTAACATGACAGAATGCTATTTAGAACAATTAGAAAACTTAGAAGTTAAAGCTTGCTTAGTTACACCAATTTTGCATAAACAGAAATTATTTGGATTAGTAATTGCTCATCAATGCTCTGAACCTCGTTGTTGGCAACCCCATGAAATTCGTTGGCTTACTCAGTTATCTAAACAAGTGGGTTTTGCTCTCGATAATGCCGAAGTTTTAAAACAATCACCAACTCCATCCCCAACTCAATCACCAACAGGAGTCCTTACCTTAGTAGATTATGAAGAATTGCCCACAAAAATTGTCCCAGTTAAAACAAAGTCCATTGAAACAGAGCGTAACCTTAATCTAGTGCAAGCAAAACTGGCAGAAACAACCAAAAAAATCAAACAAATAAATCAGACCTCTCAAAAGCTCTTGAAAATGCAAGAATCTTTGAATAAAAAGTTTTGAGTTTAGATAGTCAACATTATCAACATAATAGGTAATAATAGAAAGTTCAAGCCTAAGTATTTACACCTAAATCAATTTTAGAAAAACCTGTTATTAAGGATGTTCTCAGAATGAAAATTTATCAAGATAGAAAAATTTCTTAAAGCAGGAGGATATAAATTTATTGAATCCAAGCAGTTGTATCAATGACTACTAATTCTACTCCAGAGCCTACTAACGATCGAGATGCACAACCAGTTAATCATCATGAATTTAGATTGTCTAATTCAACTAAATTACTGGAAAATTTGTTCAATTCAGGAAAATTAGTCGATCATCAAGCAAATCAATCTACTAAACTCCAACAATTACCCGAAGAAATCGTTCAAAATCTTAATCGCAACCTGAGTGAAGAAGAAATATTGGTAATTGCTGTAGAAGAGGCCCGCAGAGTAATTGATTGCGATCGCGTTATTATTTACAATCCTCCTGAATCATCTCAAGGAAAAGTAATCGCCGAAGCAGTTATGCCTGGGTGGACTCCAGCATTAGACATAACTATCAAGGACCCCTATTTAGCTCCTCAGTATTTAAAAAATTACCAGCAAGGATACTTTAGAGCAGTTTATGACATTACGCAAACAGACATCGCTAAACCTAAGCTCGAGCCTTTAGAAAAACTGCAAATCAAAGCGATGTTAATTGTGCCAATTTGGCAACAAAGCAAGTTATTTGGGTTATTAGTGGCTCATCAATGTTCGGAAACTCGACAGTGGCAACCAGAAGAAATTAAGTATTTAGAGCAAATTACGACTTTAGTTAGATTAGCTCTAGAACGCGCTCAACTGATTCGCGAAAAAGAACATTGGCAACAACAAGCAGAAAGCGAAGCACAATGGACTCAGTTTTTTAATGAAGCTACTCCTTACATTTATAAATGTTTTCAAGAACACGATATATTAAAAGCTACAGTAAGGGAAGTTCGTCGTCTGTTAAGTTGCGATCGTGTAGTTGTTTATAGCCTCAATCATGACAATCATGGAGAAGTAATCGCTGAATCCGTTGCGCCAGGTTTAACCAAAACTTTGGGTAGAACGATCGAAGACCCCTGTTTTGAAGCCAGATACATCGAAAAATATCAGTACGGTCGAGTTAATGCTATAAATAACGTTTACGAAGCACAATTAGCCGAATGTTATCTCGAGCAATTAGAAGCCTTAGAAGTAAAAGCTAATTTAGTTACCCCCATCCTGATTAAAAACAAAATTTTTGGCTTATTAGTAGCCCATCATTGCTTTGAACCTCATCAGTGGAAACAATATGAAATTCGTTGGTTAACTCAAGTTGCTCTCCAAGTCGGTTTTGCTCTTAATCATGGCAAACTTCTAGCTGGTTCTATCGAGCATCAACAAAAACAGAATAGTAAAACTAAATGGATACAGCTATTAGAAGAATTAATTTCCTATTTACGTAATAGTTCTCATCAGTCCGATCTGCTCGCAAAAACAGCAAAAGAAGCTCGCCGAATGTTAAATTGCGATCGCGTAGTTGTTTATAGTCTCAATCAAGACCAGTATGGAGAAATAACAGCAGAATCAGTTGCTCCAGGTTTTACCAAAGTTTTAGGTAAAGTAATTAAAGACCCCTGTTTTGAAATTAAGTATCTAGAAAAATACCAGCAGGGTCGGGTTCAAGCCATAAATAATATTCAAGAAGCAGTCATCGCCAAATGTTATCTTGAGCAACTAGAAAAACTAGAAGTTAAAGCCAATTTAGTTACACCAATTATTCTTGAAGGTAAAATTTTTGGGTTACTAGTAGCTCATCACTGTAATGCACCTCATTACTGGGAAATAGAAGAAATAGATTTTTTGAGTCAGCTTGCTCATCATGTTGGTTTAGAACTCGAACGGACTACAGTAATTGCCGAACGGGATTTTCTGCGTAAGCAAGTACAAACTGAAGCAGAGTGGACAGAATTTTTTACGCAAACAGTTCAATATATTCATCAATCTCTGAGCAGAAAAGAGCTTCTAGAAATTACAGTAGAAGAAGTTCGTCGTGTCTTAGATTGCGATCGCGTAGTTGTCTATAGTCTCAATCCAGACCAATATGGAGAAGTAATTGCTGAATCTGTGGCCCTAGGATGGACAAAAGCTTTAGGTAGGGTGATTAAGGATCTCTGTTTTGAAGCAAGATATCTTGAAAAATATCAAAATGGTCGTGTTAGAGCGATCGATAATATCTACGAAGCAAGATTAACTGATTGTTATATCGAACAGCTAGAACAACTAGAAGTAAAAGCCAATTTAATTACACCAATTATTTATGGGGGCAAAATTTTGGGTTTGTTGGTAGCTCATCAATGTTCTAACCCTCGTAAGTGGCAGCAATACGAGATCCGTTGGGCAACTCAGATATCGACCCAAGTAGGTTTTGCCTTAGATAATGCCCAATTACTTCAGCAATTAGGGCAATCTTCTAAAACAGCAGATTATCTTATCCATCAACACAAAGAGCAAAAAGAAGCCTTTAAACAACAACTTATAGCTATACTATGCAATAGTACCAATACCTATGAGAATCTGACTGAAGATGCTTTAAATCAATCAGAAAGTTTACTCGACCTTCTGCACAACATTGCCAAAATCAATGATATCGTTAAGAATCAAGAGAGCGCAATTAACCAAACTCAAAGTCGAAAACGGCAGTACGATGCCAAATTACAAGTCATCAAAAAAAGTATCGATCTTAGTTTAAATGGTATCTCTAGTCTTCAAGATTCTGTTCAAGATGCTACTGCCAAGATGAATTATGTACGTGAATCTTCGCAAAAAATAGTTGCAATAGTTCGTTTAATTCAAAATTTAGCTAAACAGATAGCGCAGCAGTCCTTGAATATTACTATTGCCCTTGGCGAGCATCAAAATTCTAACCAAGAGTCAACTATCGAGCTTGCCGATACACTTCTTTCCCATGTCCAGCAATTGTACAAAGCGATCGCTAAAATTAATCCCCTCTTATCAGGAATTGATACTGAAGCCTGTCAAGGTAAAATTGCTATTGATTCTGCTCTAGACAAAGCTGTGACAGGAACTAAATTAATTCAAGACACTCAACGAAATATAGAGCAAATTAGGACTATTAATGGTAATATTAGTCTTCTGTTCGCTAAATTTGCCCAAGATAGTCAAAATCAAACCATTATTTCCCAATCTACCGGAGAATCTGTTCACAAGGTTGTCAATCTTGCTAATCAGATTTCCGAACATTCTTCTGCTATTACAGAATCTTTCCAGCAAATAGTATCCTTGACTCAAGAGCTTTAATCGTTTTTTAGTTTGTTGATACTTCAATTACTTATAGCGGTTCTCATTACTGTAGTTTAGACTAAGAAAGTCGCAATTATTTAAAGTTGTTATTTTAATAGTCATTGATGCAGTTAAGGGCATCGCGGGATTCTCTGGGAATGAAAACCATATGCAGTCTTTAGTTACAAAACAAGAAGTTATTTTAGTAGTTGATGATGATAACCATAATCTCAAGATCTTGTCGGAAATTCTGCTCGATAAAGGATATAAAGTTTTAATTGCTCAAAACGGAATCAATGGAATAGAAACAGCCACAAGAGCTATACCAGACATGATTCTCTTGGATATTAAGATGCCTCAGATCGATGGGATTGAAGTTTGCCAACGTTTAAAATCTCAACTACTAACCCAACACATTCCCATTATTTTCATAACAGGTTTATCAGAAACAGAAAGTAAAGTTCAAGGATTGAAGATGGGGGCAGTAGACTATGTAACCAAACCCATTGAAGAAGAAGAAGTATTAGCTCGAATTAACACTCATCTGACGATTAAGAATCTGCAAAAAACTTTATCACAACGAAATAAACGATTAGAAGAGCAAGTAAAAGAAGAACAGCTATTTACGAAGATAGCTGAGCGCATTCGTTCTTCCTTAGAATTGCCTCAAATTTTAAGCAAGGTAGCTCAAGAAATCCAGCAGTTACTAAAATGCGATCGCGTGTTAATAACTAGTGTTACTGGCAATCACGCTAGTCTCGAAGCACAGGTTGTCGCTCGAGGAATCAGTGAAATTGTAGAACGAACATCTACATGGCAGACTCTTTACGCCGATCGAGAACAATATCCCCAATACCAGGAAGGCTATTGTCATAGCTTTGAAGATCTTAATAGCGTAAAAGACCCTGAACTACAAAAACTCTACCAACAATGGGATATTCAAGCGGAATTAATCATACCTATTTGGCTGGATACTAATCAACCAGTTCACCAAATCGAACCAGAAAAGTATGAAATAAGCCAACCTTCTCAACTTTCTTTTTTGTCTTTTTGGGGCTATTTAATTATTCATCAGTGTAAAGCTCCCAGACAATGGCAATCAGAAATTTTCTTACTTCAGCGTTTATCAACTCAATTATCCATAGCAATTAAGCAAGCTTTACTGTACCAAAAGCTCAAGACAGCTAATCTAGAATTACAGCAATTAGCTGTGCGCGACTCTCTAACTCAGATTTTTAATCGTCGCTATTTCGATCGACAACTTGCTTTGGAATGGCGCAGATTAACGAGAAATCCTTCTCCTTTGTCTTTAATTATGGGCGATGTCGATCATTTCAAAATTTATAATGATACCTATGGTCATCAGCAGGGAGATGAGTGTTTACGCCAAGTCGCTAAGGCAATCGCTGCTTGTACAAGGCGACCAGCCGATGTTGTGTGTAGATACGGTGGAGAAGAATTTGCGATTATCTTACCTCATACCCATTTGGAAGGAGTAGTCAAAGTAGCAAAATTGATTAACACAAAAGTCCAAGAGTTAAACCTAGAACATGCTAATTCACCGACTAGTCCAATTGTCACGATTAGCCTGGGTGTAGCTTGCATAACACCTAGTAGAGATAGTGATGCTCAATGTTTAATTCAAAATGCCGATCTAGCTCTCTATCAAGCTAAAAGTGAAGGAAGAAATCGCTTAGCAGTTTATCAACCTGATTTCGACTACTGAATTATATTTTCTGCTAACTGTCTAAACATCAGATCGACATATTCTCCAGTTTTAGCAGAGGTAACGTAGGTAGCAAGTACTTGAGGGTGACTATCAAAATTGTATAATTGGGTGATTCTCGCCAATTTCTCTTCTATGGCTAAATCTGATTTATTCAAAGCAACCATCACCAGTCCTTGAGGATTAAGCGAAAAAAATAGGTCGAGATGTTTTTGGAGATTTTCTAGAGTTTCTGGACGAGTAATGTCCGCAACAATAATTGAACCACTTGCTCCTTTAAGATAATTGGGGGCTATAGACTGAAATTTGGTTTGACCTTCAATATCCCAAATTAATAAATTAACGGATTTATTTATTTGCTCTGTGCCTAATTCAACTAATTTACGGGATATTTTTACTCCTACGGTAGAAAGATATCGATCGCTAAATTTATCTTCCACAAAACGTCTAATTAAGCTAGTTTTACCAACACTAAAATCACCTACTAAACAGATTTTTTTCGATATATTCGCCATTTTTTAGCCATTATGGGCATTTTTGCCCCGATCAGGGATAAATAATTCAAATCTTACACATCTACTTTTTTGTAAAGGTTGATTAGCTGTTACCCCAGGAGGAGGTTTAACACTACCTATAATATGTAATCTTTTCGAGTCAATTTCTTGAGCTATTAATGCTGTTGCTACTTTATTAGCTCTCTCTTGAGCTAATTTTTGGTTGTCTTGAGGAATACCTGAGCGATCGCTATGACCAATAATGCGTAAATGTAACTGAGGATACATAGCTAATAATTGTCCAATCTGATGAACACTTTTGGTAAAATTGGCTGAATTTAATTCTATTGAACCAGAAGCAAAATAGATTCGACCATCAACAATTGGTAATTGTTTTGCTAAATTAATAATTACTTGTTCTACCCCTGGTATTTGTTTAAAGGTTTCGGCAATAAGAGTATCTCTGGTTTGATTGAGAGTAAATCCTGTTACTGTTAGAGCATAATCTTCATATTCACTTAAAATAGCAACTCCTTCTTGCTGGTTCAGGATAGATGTTACTCTTGCTACTTCTCCTTGAGTTATCGTTGGATCTATCGGTACATTAATAGCAACAATGTGATTTTCTAGGGTTAATTTGGCTTCTTGAGCAATTTTAGCTACCTTCTCTGCTGCTATATTCCGCAGATATTCACTAGGAACTCTTCCTGTTAGAATTAGTTTGCCTTGCTCTACTTGCGATGTTAGACGATAAACAGACAATTCGGGTGCAGCATCTAATTCGATCGCAGCCTGTTGTACAACTCGATCGGCGACATAACTTTTGTATTTAAATATACCCCAAGGTACAAAAATACCACCTAGGAGGATAGCTATTAACCAAATCAATGTACTTGGCTTTCCAGAACTCTTTTGTTTTTGCTCTTGTGCTAATAATTCCTCTAAAAATAAGGCGATCGACTCAGGAACAGTACTAGAATCTCCATCATAAACTTCAATAATCTTGCCGTGTTTCAACACTAATTTACTGAGAACGTCACGGGTTTTTTGTCTGAATTGTTTAGATGGTTCACCTTTAACTACAACAGCTAAATAGCAATATCCTGCTACTTCTAAAAGAATTTTGTATTCACTATAGTCAATTGCGTCTAACTCTGATGATGCTGAGATTAAGTCATTGGCAAAACTCCGAATTGCTGTCAACATGCCTGCTACTAGATCGGATTCTAACTGATGGTCTAAATCTGGTTGCAATTCACGAATAACTAAACCAGAAGCTTTATGAATTAAAAAAATTGCTTGAACTTCGTAGGGAAGAGCTTCTTGCAAAATCAATTCAGCTTCGGAAACTCCCTGGATTCTAGCTCGAATTTTGCGTTTAACACCTTCAACACTAAGGGCATTTTCAACTTTTTCGTTGATGGTGTTAATTACTTCTCCCATGTATTTAGCAATAGTACTGCCAATAACGGGATAAAGAGCATCTACCATAGCATCTCGCTCTAATTCTATCTGAGCTTTAATCGCTTTACCCATTTCTGGTCCAATACTTCTAGAGATAGACTCTGTATCTAAACGAATTTGTTCTTGAATAGAAAGGGCTATTTCTGGTGCTAAAGCTTTGGCAATAGATTGAGGAGTTGCTTCCATCTGTTGAGTAATAGCAACAGGTAGCACAGTAGATAGTGCTTTCCCCATCTTTTGTATATCTTGAAATGAGCGTTTTTCAATAATATTGTCTATTATTGGTACTATTGTTTCCGTAATTATTTTGGATGAAGCATTGTATTGATAACTCATTAGCTCGGCATTCAAAGATAGCAAAGAATTAACTGAACTCATTACTTCATCAAGTTGATGTTGATTATTCTTCAGCTTACTTTCTAAGTTGCTAACTGATTGCTGCAAAATAGCAATACTTTGACTATTAGTATATTTACTCTGAGAGATATAGACTGAATTTGCCTTACTTAAAGAATTATTAGGTATTGTGGATTGTTGAGAAATTGAGTTAAGAGTCTTTTCGTTCCCGACAAGATAATCTTGGCGGAGTTTTCTATCTCTAAAATCGTTGGAGGTAAGATTGGGAGCAGATTGTTCCTCTTGCTTAGTTTCTAGGGATAGATGAGGTTGAGAGGGCTGAGAATCATGTTTTTTGACTATTTTATCTTTTTGTTCCTTTGAAGTTAAGTTTTCTTCTCCTTGATTAAGCTCTGAGAGTAAATCAATGATGATCTCCAGATTTTGTTGTATTTCCGTTTCAGATTTGATACTAGATTTACTTTTATTTGCCTGGTTTCTAGCTACCATTACTCTATACCTTGCCAACTTGCTCTTAATCAAGACTAGTATATACTTCTAATTAATTTTATTGCTGATTAGATGATGGGGATAAGCTTAGACTAACCTAAGTTACCTATTCGGGCGTTGCCTATTGTCTATTGCTTATTGACTTTCGCAGATTCAAGAATGCAGTTTAAATGCGTCTAAGCTTAATTACCGATAGCAGCGATCGAGCAAGTTTATAATCATTATTAATAAGGACAAAAAGTTCGTGAGACTAGTAAATATTTGCAAGATTATAGCAATCTTATTGTAGTTGTGAAAATTAAATAGTGTTGTTAGGGAATAGGGAACAGGAAATAGGGAATAGGATTTCTCACATTTGATTTTTGATTGCTATAGTTTCAATTTCTACCCTATCTAAAAAGTTTAGAGCGAATTATTATGGTTATTCTTCTCGGAATTATCTTCAGGTAGGATAAACTCAGTTTTAACTTGACCTTCAGTAGCTTCTTTCAAACTAGGAACAAAATCGCTTCCTTTCACTTTAAGACACAATTCAAACAAAACTTCGGCCAAATCTGTCCGAGAAACTTTATTTTCAGTCAACTCAGATAGGTTATTTTCTAATTTTTCTAATACTTGTTGTTTAAGACTTTGCAAATCTTCTCCTAAATTATTTCTAGTTTGAAATAACTCGTCTTTAAGATAGCTTGTTTCCGATCTCAAGTTATTTTGAAGCGTATCAATATTTTGAAAAGCAGTGCGAGATTTCTCCTCAATTTCTTGCTTTAATTTATTGGTTTCTTCGTGGGTGGTTAAGCTAAGATACTTGATTTTTTTTTCCAGAGAATCCACAGCAGCATTAATTTCTTTAGATAAAGAATCTTGCATTTTGTTAAGACGCTCATTAACTCCTGACTGAAATTTAATCAATGATGATTCCAAGGTGTCTAAACGTTGACTATTTTGAGCCAAACTAGCTTCATATTCCTCAATCTTGTCGCCTAACAAAAGATCTCGCAACTGACTTATGTTACCAAGTCTTTTTCTCATTTCTTCTTTAGTTATTTCTGCCACCATCTGCATACCTAAGATAAAATTTATACCGTACTAAGCATAATAATATGATTCAAATCTTTCTTGCTAACCTAATTAATTCTTAAAATTTTAATAATCTACACATCACATCTGTTGATACCATAGGATATGACAGTTCTCTCTAAGCTAACACAGCCGAGATTTTTAACTTGTGCAAGAGATACGATGAACTATTGTTCACAACCCAGAGGTGAAAATAGATTCATGCTGAATTCTGAACTGCTTCGGTGCGCTTACGAATACGCCTAAGATATGCGATTCGGTCGCACCGCTCCTGGACTTCTATTTTCAAGACAAGTCTGTTGTTAATTGATAAGTCAGTAAGAAATATATCAGTAAAAAATATAGAAATATAATTTAGAAATTGTTATTTTTGGGTAAAGTGACAGTCATCTTTGTTCCTACACCTATTTCACTTTCTAAGGTAATTGTACCTCCATGCAGATCTACTGATTTTTTGACGATCGATAATCCTAAACCAGTACCAGGAATATCACCAACATTATTTCCTCGGTAGAAAGATTCAAACAAGTGCTTTTGTACTTCAGTAGGAATACCAATACCTCGATCGCAAACTTCAATGGTAATTAGTTCTTCTGCTTCAGAGTAAGCTAATTTTAAGTCTACACTTTTTTCTTTAGAAGAATACTTAATTCCGTTACCTAGTAAATTAGTCAAAATGTGCCTTAGCAGCTTTTTGTCTCCACAAATTTCTAAGGGAGAACCAACTTTAGTGAAGTTTATTTCTCTATCTTGGTAAATTATTTTTAATTCTTTAATTATTTGCTCGCAAAATTCTTCCAAATCTAGCCAATCAGGATTAAAGGCTGAATTGGTTGATTCAGCTTTACTTAAAACTAAAATATCTTCTAGTAAAGACTGCATATTATTAGCTGAAGATTTAATTAGGTTCAAGTAGAAATCATATTCTTCTTCAGAAATATCCCGTTCTCTATGAAGTAATAGATCTGTACAAATCATAATGCTACTGAGAGGGTTGCGAAATTCATGAGATGCCATAGAAACAAAACGAGATTTTAATTTTCTCAATTCTTTTTCTTTTTCTAATGCTTTACTCATTTCTTCTTCTAATCGTTTTCTTTCCGTTATATTTCGCCCCAAATAAATACATTTGAAAAGCCCGTTTATTTCAGTAGGTACAATTGAAAAATTAAACTCTATCTCTATTTCTTCTCTCTGTTTGTTTTGACAAGTTAATTCTATTTTCCGTACAGATTCATTACTATTTTTGTGAGCATCATACAATTGCTGATGCTCAAAATCTTGATTGACAATTAACTGAGAAATTGGTCGCTCTAGTAATTCTGAATAAGAATAGCCAAATAATTTTCTAGCAGCTTTATTAATTCGTTCAATTTTGCCTGAATGAGTTACAATAATCAGAATTTCTCCCATAGAAGCAATAATCTTATTAGTACACTCTTCAAACCTCTTTAAAGAACTTAACAATATTTCGGCTTCATTAACTTGTTGTAGCAAAGATTGTTTGAGGGTCATTAATTCGGTGACATCTTCAAAAAAAACAATTAACTGACCACTAATATTTTTAATATCAATATCAAAATATAAAGGAGAATTTTCTTCTGAATAACGGGTAATACTTTGTAAAATGAAATTGCTTTGCTCTTTTTCTAGTAAATTAGTCAGAGTATCTTCTAGTCCCACAAATTCAGGGAAACCTAGTCGAATATCTTGATTAATTGAGATTTGTTCGGGGAACTCAGCATATTTAGCTGCCAATGCTGAAGTCTGCGCGATCGTTAAATCTTCATTTAGAATTAAGTATTCTCTTTTATCAACAATCAGCAATTGCTTCACCAGATAAATCGATTAAATATTGCCATATTAAATATATTGCATATTATCGAATAAGAGAAAAGATTGAGCAAAATTATAATTACTCAAGATAATAAATTATTGCCCTCTATCCATAAGTTTATTTGTCTCGTGAATCAACAACCGAATAATTTTGATTTTGATGAATCCGCTAATGGGTTTAAATTTCCTCAACCAGAAACTGATGTTCACGAAGATAACGAAAATATATCAGCAGAAAGTCTTCTTGCTCGGAAAAAGCAACTCAAACGTCTTTTAATAATTTTGATGGGTATTGGTGTCAGTCTAGGATTACTACTTTCTGTGGTAGTAATCATTTTATTGAACAAACTAGGACTAACTAAGAAACCGTATGAACTTAAGCAACAACAAAACCAACAATTAGAAGAAATTCGTTATGAGCAATAGACAATGAAAAATAGATTAACAATAGACTAATATCTATGATTTGCCAAGTACCTATTTTCAAAGGTTGTAGAATTAATGTTATGCTTTGTTGACATTTAAACGGCTATCCAATCGAGGATTAAGGGATAAATAGAAGCTTATATCATGAATTCATGACACAATGATCCCCGAAATACCTATAATTTCGTTAAACCAACAATATAGCCAAAGGTTAGACCTTGATCTCAATAGGAATCTTCTTGTTAGATATACCTAGGCGACTAGAAAAGGAACTAAATAAGTTCTTAGTAATTTATAAACAGAGGTTAAGAGACCAAAGAAACAGGCTATACGCCTTACTATCAAAAGTCTTAAACGCCACTCACAGCTAGTTACCGTCTAACAAATCGGAGGCTGTAATTCAAATGGCAAAAGAACGCCCACCTATAGAAGAAATGACTTTACGGCAACTCAGGAGAGTTGCCAGCGAATATAACATATCCCGATATAGCCGAATGCGCAAAGCGCAACTACTGGCTGCAATTAAAAAAATAGAACAGGAAAGATTTGCTCAAAACGTACCCCAAACCCAGGAGGAACAAAAAGTGGAAGCTGCAAAATTTGAAGTAGGTCAAGAAGATCGTGTTGGTGGACCCCTTGCATCTGTAGATCAAGATTTAGGGGAACTACCTGGTGGTTATGGAGAGAGTCGCATTGTGCTGATGCCTCGCGATCCTCAATGGGCTTACACTTATTGGGATGTGCCTAACGAGCATAAAGAGGAATTACGTCGTCAGGGCGGACAGCAATTAGCGTTACGCCTTTACGATATCACTGATATCAATTTAGAATATCAAGCCCCTCACAATGTTCAAGAATATCTTTGTGATGAGTTAGCTAGAGAGTGGTATTTACCTATTCCTGTAAGCGATCGCGATTATGTAGCTGATATTGGTTATCGCTGTGCTGATGGTCGTTGGTTGGTCTTAGCTCGTTCTGCACCAGTCCGTGTTCCTCCAGTATATCCTTCCGACTGGATTGAAGATAATTTTATTACTGTAGATTGGGAACAAGATTTACAAGGTAAAACAGTTTATACCCTTGTTCCTCCCAGCAAAAAACCCATCTCTACTGCTGCGGCTGAAAGTCCTATCTATGATGAAATCTTCGGTATGGCAAAAACTACCGAAGCAATGCGCATTGCTGGTTCTCTGTTTGGTTCGATGCAGCAAGTTCCCGAACAAGCTGTTAGTTCCTACGTCTTCCCCTCTGGTGTCGGTATGTGGGCAGTTCCTACCGTATCTGGCTTAACTATGTCTGGTGTCGGTATGTCTGGGGTTGGTTTTTCTGCCTCTGCACCTCCCGTACGTCCCCGCAAATTCTGGTTAATTGCTGATGCTGAATTAATTGTCTACGGTGCAACTGAACCCGATGCTACTGTAACTATTGGCGATCGCAAAATTAAACTCAATCCTGATGGTACATTCCGTTTCCAAATGTCCTTCCAAGATGGTTTAATTGACTATCCGATCGTAGCTGTAGCTGCTGATGGTGAGCAAACTCGTTCAGTCCACATGAAGTTCAATCGTGAAACTCCTTCTCGTAATACCAATACTAAGGAAGAAGCGGTAGAAGAATGGTTTGTTTAATTAGAAAGCTAAAGAGCTACTAATTGTTAATTTGCTATTACAATTTCCAACTAATTTATGACCCTCAACAGTTAAGTTGAGGGTTTTATTGGTATGAAACTAATTGGTTGGAGTTATGCAGCAAATAGGAGTAATCCCTAGAGAAAATTAATCTTGTTCTGGGGTAAAACATTAACTTAAAGAGAGTGAGAATATATTTTTATAATGACAAAATCCGTACGGCTCACCCGTGAAGATTGGTTAGAAACTGGCTTGCAGCTACTTAATGACTCTGGAGAACAGGCATTAACTCTAGAACAGCTATGTAAAGCAACGAGCAGAACTAAAGGCTCTTT
>JBFRWE010000433.1:0-23913 GCA_051439345.1 Xenococcaceae cyanobacterium | reverse complement strand
AGAATGCCTTACCTAGATAGGTTATACAGCTTGACTTTTGAATCACTTCTGCAACTGATCCAAAAAATGAGTCAAAATTGAAGCTAATAAGTAGTCAAGTTGAGGTAAGCATGGCTAATAGTCTTTTAGCATCTGAGCAAGGGTTGGAAATTATCGATCGAGCAAGAAGAAAAAAAGGCTGGAATAAGGATGCTCCTGCTTGGATTGATGCTGCTGATGATATGGATAGCTACACTAAAGCTTTTAACTATTATCTGCAAGCTTTAACAATAACTAGAAAGATAAAAGATATTAAAGGAGAGGAAAAAATACTCATCAGACTATCCTCAAAAATATATTTACCTAATTTAGTTTTACATAGGGCAAATCAAGAAAATAAATCAGAAAATGATATTTTGCTTGAACTATGTAAAATTTGTTGTGCTATTGGTGATTATGAGACAGCAAAGAAATTAAAGAATTTGAATTTGTTCAATTTACAAATTAATCCCCCCAAAAAACATTTGAACTTAGGAGACAATCTTTTATCTATCGAATATTCCAATCATAACGAATATAACTCATGAAAATACCAGGTCTAATTATCAGGTTAAGTGCCAATATTCGTATTAAGTTGCAAGAACAATTTTTGAGTCAGAACAAAAATATCGATCAATTGTTCGAGTCCCTATCAAGAAACTTACTAGAATAAAACTAAAAGTTTGAGGAGAAAGTTGATGAAAGTTGCCTCTTTAGCTAACTTGCTAGTCTTATCCACACTTGGCTTTTCTTTTATGCAAAGTCCTCGCGCTTTGAGCAATACAGAATCAAATACAGCACAGATAGAACAAAACCAAGTACCAGCAGTAGGTTACATTCAGACTCGCTCAGGCAAGATAGAAATTAAAGCAGATAGTACCTACACAATTTACAATCAAGAGGGCAAGATTCTACAAGAAAATATAACTTTAGAAACACTGAAAGCTGAAAACCCTGATTTACACGAAATGATTGAAAGATCGATCGCTGAGGAAACGCCCATGATGATGATGCACGTCAGGTAATAAGTAGGTGGGTGTAATTAATTATAAAATGAGGGAAGGCAGAGGGAGCAGAGGGGCAGAGGAAGCAGGGGAGAAATAAAACGCTATCTATCTTATATTTAATTGCGTTCAGCTACTTATGGTTCTTAATTTAGCTGGATGAAAAACAAAAAAATAGGGACGTTGTTAATAACATCCCTTCCAAAAGTTGATTCATTAGCAGCCCTGAAGCTAACAGCTAATAGCTAAAAAGCTGTTAGCTATTAGCTAGCATTAATTGCTGCACTTTTTTGATTGTAAGCTTCTATGTCAATCTGGACTGGTTTTAAATCCCAGATTTCCTTACAATATTCATTAATAGTCCGATCGCTAGAGAATTTACCCATACGAGCAGAATTGAGAATAGACATACGAGTCCATTTTGCTTGGTCCTGATAAGCTTGAGAGACTTCTTCCTGACAGTCAATATAGGCTTGGAAATCTGCTAAAAGCATATAAGGATCGTCGTAGAGTAAGGAGTCAATAATCGGCTGGAATAATCTGGTATCGCCGTGGCTAAAATAGCCTTTGGCAATGCGATCGATCACTTCTTGCAGTGGTGAATTATTCTCATAGTATTCCCTTGGTTCATAACCTTGGGCTTTCATCTGATAGACTTCTTCGGCAGTTAAACCAAAGAGGAAGAAGTTTTCTGCTCCTGCTTCTTCCCGAATTTCAATATTCGCTCCATCTAATGTACCAATAGTTAATGCCCCGTTCATAGCAAACTTCATGTTACCTGTTCCAGAAGCTTCTTTACCCGCAGTAGATACTTGTTCCGATAAATCCGCAGCAGGATAGATTTTTTGTCCGAGAGAAACACTAAAGTTAGGCAGAAAAACTACTTTGAGACGACCTCGTACATCGGGGTCTTTATTAACTACTTCTGCTACTGAATTAACTAGCTTAATAATTAATTTAGCCATAAAGTAGCCAGGAGCAGCTTTACCACCAAAAATGAAGGTGCGAGGCACAATCTCAACACTAGGATTCTTTTTGATGCGATTGTAGAGATGAATAATGTGTAAGACAGCTAAATGCTGACGTTTATATTCGTGAATGCGTTTGACTTGCACATCAAAAATTGAGTTAATGTTAACATCAATATTGCGAGTTTTTTTGATGTAAGCTGCCAAATTAGCTTTATTTTGCTGTTTTATTTCCCGCCAACGGCGACAGAATTCAGGATCGTCAATATATTTCTCGATCGATCGCATCTGGTCTAAATCTTTTAACCAGCCGTCACCAATTTTCTCTGTTACTAATTGAGAAAGGAGAGGATTGCTCAGAAGTATCCAACGACGAGGAGTTACCCCATTAGTTTTGTTGAAGAATTTGTCTGGCCAAAGTTGAGCAAAAGCTTTGAGGGTATCTTTTTTCAGGAGTTCCGTATGTAAGGCAGCTACTCCATTAATGGCATGACTACCGATACAAGCCAGATTTGCCATGCGTACTTGTTTTTCTCCACCCTCTTCAATAATCGAAAGTTTACCTAACAAGTTTTCATCGTCAGGGAACCAGGTTTTGACATCTTCGAGAAAACGATGATTAATTTCATAAATAATCTCTAAATGTCTAGGCAAAAGTTTGCCAAACAGTTTGACAGACCAACGTTCTAATGCTTCTGGCATCAAGGTATGGTTAGTATAAGCTAGGGTTTTTTGGGTGATATCCCAAGCTCGATCCCAATCCATACCATGTTCATCCATAAATAGGCGCATCAACTCCGCTACGGCTACTGCGGGATGAGTATCATTGAGTTGAATAGATGAACGTTCATAGAAATTATCTAAACTAGGATAGAGATGAAGATGAATACGGATCAAATCTTGTAGAGAAGCAGAAACAAAAAAGTATTGTTGTGCTAATCTTAGTTCTCTTCCTTGAGGTGTGTTGTCATTAGGATAGAGAACTTTAGAGATGGTTTCCGAACTCATCTTTTCTTCTACGGCACGGTCATAGTTACCAGCGTTAAAAGCTTCAAAGTTGAATTCTTCACTAGCTTCTGCTTTCCAAAGACGGAGAGAATTTACCGTATTAGTTTTATAGCCTGGTACAGGTGTATCATAAGGAATAGCTTTAACTGAGCGATCGCTAATCCAGCAAACTCGATAATTACCTTTATCGTCGTGATAGGTTTCCGTATGCCCTCCTAATTTAACTTCTACAGAATCTTCAGGGCGAGCAATTTCCCAGGGATTACCAAACAGTAACCAGTTATCAGGAATTTCTGCTTGCCAACCGTCCCGTAAGGCTTGGTGAAAGATCCCAAATTCGTAGCGAATACCGTAACCGATAGCAGGCATTTCTAAGCTGGCGAGAGAATCGAGAAAACAAGCAGCTAGTCTACCCAAACCACCATTACCCAAACCTGGATCGGGTTCTTGTTCGATTAAGTCTTCGAGATCGAGACCAGATTCAGCCACTACCTGACTTACCTTATCGTAAATACCCAGGCTAACTAGATTATTACCCAGATGTCGACCCATCAAAAATTCTGCGGAGAAATAGGAGACAACTTTGACATTTTCTTCGTAGTAGGTTCGTCCTGTTTTGACAAAGCGATGGAGTAGTCTATCTCTAACGGTATAAGCCAAGGCATTATAATAATCACGGAGTGTGGCATTAGATTCGTCTTTGCCAAGAAGATAAAACAAGTTATCAGCAAAAGCACGTTTAAGAGTTTCTACACTCATACCCGTGCGGTCGTCTTCTATTTGTACATTCCCTTGAATGGAAATATTAGTAGAATCCTGAACTGGGACGGCTGAGTTAGGAGATTGACTGCCCTTTTGTTGAAAAACATTCATAGTCTATTTGGTGATTCTGGTGTTAACGTTATGGAGTTAAAAATTAGTTCTTGGTGTTCACTATCTTAACTGCGGAATGCAGTCATCGCAGATACCGCCTTTACAAGGTGGTATACTGACGACCTTGGGGTCCGAGACCGATTTTGCTAGCGTAAATGGCACGATCCCCCAATTCTTCTTCTATTCTCAGCAAACGGTTATATTTTGCTACTCGTTCACTACGGCAAAGAGAACCTGTTTTGATTTGTCCTGCGCGAGTTGCTACCGCAAGATCGGCAATAGTAGTGTCTTCTGTTTCTCCCGAACGATGGGAGATCACGGAACGATAACCGCTTCTGGTTGCTAAATCAATGGTTTCTAGGGTTTCGGTGAGAGTCCCAATTTGATTGAGTTTAATTAAAATGGCATTACCCACTCCTGATTCAATGCCTTTTTTCAGCCGAGTAGGATTAGTGACAAAGAGATCATCTCCTACTAATTGAGTGCGAGAACCTAATTTTTCTGTAAGTATTTTCCAACTACTCCAATCTTCTTCATGGAGTCCATCTTCAATAGAAATAATCGGATATTGACCTACTAACTGCTCTAAATAATTAATAAAATCTTCAGGAGAATGGGGTGAACCATCATAAATATACTGTCCATCTTGATAAAATTCACTAGCAGCCACATCCATAGCTAAAGCTATTTGTTCTCCTGGCTTATATCCTGCTTTTTCGATCGCGGTAATCAGTAAGTCTAAAGCTTCTTGATTAGAACCCAAATTAGGAGCATAACCCCCTTCATCTCCCACTCCAGAAAGTAAGTTTTTCTCTTTTAAAACTTTACTCAGGGATGCAAATACTTCTGCACCCCAACGGAGTGCTTCTTTAAAAGAATCTGCCCCTACTGGCATGATCATAAATTCTTGGAAATCTACATTATTATCTGCATGCGCTCCCCCATTGATCACATTCATCATGGGTACGGGTAACACATTAGATAGAGGACTACCAAGATAGCGATAGAGAGGGATTTCTAATTCTTCTGCTACTGCTTTGGCGGTGGCTAAGGAGACTGCTAAAATGGCATTTGCACCCAAATTTTTCTTATTAGGTGAACCATCGCGATCGAGCATCTTATAATCGATACTTGCTTGGTCTAAAGCATCCATATCCAGTATGGCAGGAGCAATTTTTTCCTGAACATTCCTCACGGCAGTGAGTACCCCTTTACCACCGTAGCGATGGGGGTCTTCGTCTCGCAATTCATGAGCTTCAAACGTTCCTGTAGATGCGCCACTAGGTACTTGGGCTAATCCTACTGCACCAGTTTCTAATCTTACTTCTGCTTCTACCGTAGGGCGACCACGAGAATCTAAAATTTCTCTGGCTTTGATAGCTTCGATCGTTACTTCTGTCTGATTTAGCATGTATTCTCCTTTTCGTTATGATTGCGATTGGCAGTAAGGTGAGCATTACTCAACCTCCTATAGTGATGTGACTTAGCAGTCATTACTTGCTACTTGCTACTTACTACTCGCTACTTAACTCAACTTATTGTGCCATCAGAATTACTGATGAGCGTGGCTTTAAAGTATATTTTTTATTTTGGATAACCTGGGCAGTTTCTGGCGGACAAAAATCGTAGGGTGTAGGTAAGGCAGTATCGACTATCCGATACCAATTATGTTGAGCAATAGATAGAGGAGGTAATTCAAATTCTAGTGGTTGCCAATAATTATTGAGCATAATGCATAGATATTCTTGTTTATAGGGGTAATTAAGGCTAAAAGATAAACAATGAAACTGGTTTTCTTCCCTTTCTTCAATTTTTTCCTTTTCTTTCTTGACAATATTCTCATGCCAGCAAATATGCGGTTGGCTTTTGTCGGTAGTAGAGAGAAAACTTTCAATACGAAAAATCTCTCTAGCTTGAGTAAAATGAATTAAACCCTTCACAAAGTTCAATATATCTGAGTTTTTCTCTACTAAATCCCAATCAAACCAATTAAGTTTACTATTTTGACAATAAGTATTGTTATTTCCTTTCTGTGTTCGTCTTACCTCATCTCCCATCAATAACATTGGCGTACCCTGAGAAAAGAACAAAATAGTCAACATATTTTTAAGTTGTTGAGTCCGCAATTGCTGTATTTCAGGGTCAGTGGTTTCTCCTTCTACACCACAATTCCAACTAAAATTATGATTACATCCATCACGATTATTTTCTCCATTAGCTAGATTATGCTTATGGTTGTAAGCAACTAAGTCATGGAGAGTGAAACCATCGTGACAGGTAATAAAATTAATACTGCGATTTGGTTCTCTTTCTGGTTGGGGATAAATATCTGGACTACCCATAATCCTAGCAGCTACCTTCCCAGTCATGTCTGCATCACTTTTAACAAAACAGCGCACATCATCTCGAAATTGTCCATTCCATTCCGAAAAGCGATCGCCCACAAAAGAACCTACTTCGTATAATCCGCCTGCATCCCAAGCTTCAGCAATTAGTTTTGTCCCTGACAACATTGGATCGGAATCGATCGCCCATACAATGGGAGGATGTTCTAAGGGTAAACCCCAATAATCTCGCGACATCACTGAAGCGAGATCGAAGCGAAACCCATCTACGTGCATATGGTTAACCCAGTAGCGCAAGCAATCCATAATCATCCCCCCAACTACAGGATGATTAGCTTTGATGGTATTGCCACAACCACTATAGTTTGTATATAAAGCTGGATTATCTTTTTCCAAAATATAGTAGGTTTTATTATCTAACCCACGAAAAGATAAGGTTGGTCCTTTCTGATTGCCTTCGGCAGTATGATTAAATACTACGTCTAGGATTACTTCTATTCCTGCCCGATGAAAGGCTTTGACCAGATCGCGAAACTCATTTATTGGTCCCAGGGGATCGCGACGAGAACTATAACGGCTATGGGGAGCAAAGAAAGCTACTGTACTATAGCCCCAATAATTAGTCAAAGAGGGAGATATAACATCCTGCTCATCAAACTGATGAATAGGCATTAATTCTACTGCCGTAATGCCCAATTCTTGCAAATAAGGAATCTTGTCAATTAATCCTGCGTAAGTTCCTCGTTTTTCTTTGGCAATACCTGAGTTGGCATTACGAGTAAAACCTCCTACATGCAGCTCATAAATTACGCTGCTAGCATAAGGTATTTCTAAGGGTCGATCGTCTTCCCAATCATAAGTGCTAGGATCTACAACTACTCCTTTAAAAGCGTAAGCACAATTATCTATCCCATACTGACTAGCAGCCTCACGACAATAATTTTCGTCATTAACAACGGCTTTAGCAAAGGGATCGAGTAAGACTTTAGAATGGTCAAAATAATATCCTCTCTCTGGTGCATATAAACCATATGCCCGATAAGCATAAATTTGACCTGCACCAATATGGGGAACAAATACGTGCCAATAGTAGGAAGTTTTATTCTTTTTTGGGTCTAGCTGAATAATCCTTTCAGGTTTAGCTGCTTGTGGTGAGTCGAATAATAATAACTCAATTATTTGCGCTCTTTTGGAATAAATACAGAAGTTGACACCGTCAGGATAAACAGTAGCACCTAAAGGATGACTTATGCCAGGTAAAACACTGGGATTCATTGGTTATTTGCAAGAATAGGGAATAGGGAATGGAAAATGGGAATAGGGAATAGGTAAGAGGTAAGAGGTAATAGTAATTAACTGCTATTCGCTAATAACTAATAACTAATAACTAATAACTACTCATGTTTAGGAAGGAACACTCATGGCTGCTTCTTTCTTTGCCATCGACAACATAAGATCGATCATGCGGTTAGAATAACCCCATTCGTTGTCATACCAAGAAACAACCTTGAAAAAGTTACTATTTAATTCGATCCCTGCTCCTGCATCAAAGATACTAGAGTTAGGATCTCCTGTAAAATCAGTAGAAACTACTGAATCTTCGGTATAGCCTAAAACTCCTTTCATTTCTACTTCTGAAGCTTGTTTCATCGCTGCACAAATTTCTGGGTAACTAGTAGCTTTTTCTGTACGGAAAGTCAGATCGACTACAGAAACATCAGGGGTAGGTACGCGAAATGCCATGCCTGTTAGCTTTCCTTTGAGTTGAGGTAAAACGAGGGTAACTGCTTTAGCTGCCCCTGTAGAAGCAGGAATAATATTTTGGGCTGCACTACGTCCTCCTCTCAAGTCTTTTTTGCTAGGACCATCTACTGTAGGTTGAGTAGCTGTCATAGCATGAACTGTAGTCATCAAACCTTCTGCTAAACCAAAGTTATCATCAATTACTTTGGCAATGGGAGCAAGACAATTAGTGGTACAACTAGCATTAGAGACAATCAGATCTTCTCTGGGATCGAAAGTTTCTTGATTAACGCCAACGAGAAGAGTTTTAACCTTTTCTGGATCTTTAGTTGGAGCAGATAATACTACTCTTCTTGCCCCTGCTTGAATATGTTTGCTTGCTCCTTCATGGGTAGTAAATAAACCTGTAGCCTCAACTACATACTCTACACCATAATCTTGCCAAGGCAATTCTTCAGGATTTCTGACCGAAACGCAAGGAATAAATTTACCATTAACCACAATGCCATCTTCTTTGGCTTCTACTGTGCCAGGGAAACGACCATGAGTGGAGTCATATTTAAGTAAATAGGCAATGTTTTTTGGTGGGACTAAATCGTTGATACACACAAATTCAATTTCAGGATTATCTAAACCAGCGCGAAACACCAGTCTGCCAATACGACCAAAGCCATTAATAGCTACTTTGATAGTTGCCATAAATCAAACTCCTTCTCGAAGATATCGAGTCTATTAGTGTCAATTATGCTCAGGGAAATAATTAGACTTATTTATTTTGTAGATTGTTTTGACTGTAGAGGGGACTTATCTTTATTAAATCTGCAAATTCTCTCTTTTTGAATTAAGCAAAGTTTAAGAAAGAATTAATTAAAAGAAGTTTACATTTCCAAGAAAATATTATATTCCTTTCAACTCATATTAGCTTAAGATTTTATATCTTTATGATTATGGTGAACTTATGGGAAATAAAAATTTAGTTTTAGTTGCAGGGGCTACTGGCGGAGTTGGACAATTGGTAGTATCCAAGTTATTAGAAAAAAACATTACCGTACTAGCTTTGACCAGAAACAGAGATAAAGCTAGTCAAATGTTCGACAATAGGGTAGAAATAGTTGTAGGAGATCTTCGCTACCCGAATACTTTAACCGAAGTAATTGCACAGGCAACTCAGATCATTTGCTGTACTGGGACAACCGCTTTTCCTTCTACTAGATGGGATTTTGTTAATATCTTTAATGCCCAAAATACTCCTCAAGAAGTAGATGCTCAAGGAGTGAAAAATCTAGTAGAGGCTGCGGATAAAAATTTAGACAGATTTGTGTTTATTTCTTCCTGTGGCGTATTAAGAAAAAATAACTTTCCTTTCAATATTCTTAATGCTTTTGGTGTCCTCGATGCCAAACTACAGGGGGAAACAGCCATCAAATCTTCTGGATTACCATACACTATTATCCGTCCTGCCAGGCTAATTGATGGGCCATATACATCTTACGATCTTAACAGTTTACTAAAAGCAAAAACTGATGGGAAGAAAGCTGTAGTTATTGGGACTGGTGATACTCTTAATGGTGAGACTAGTCGCATTGATGTAGCTAATGCTTGTGTTGCTTGTCTTGATTACGATACTACAGTTAATAAAACATTTGAAATTATTAACTCTGGGGAAAGACCTAATAAAATAAATTGGGAACAATTATTTTCTCAAATATAAAGATAATCTATTGACTTCTCTCCGAGAGCGAAAGTGCGGAGATTCTAACCCAGGTCTTGAGTACAAAGAGCGTCGCACTACTCCCGAACCTGACTAGCTGTCACCGACAATAAATCGGTGCTGGCAGTCAAAGACCAGCTAGACGCTTTGACGTGCTGGCAAATATACCACACGCGTTGCGCTTACATTAAATTTTGTTCGCTTTCAGAGTGGTTTTACCCAAAATTGACCCTACCATATTGTTATTGGCGATCGCTATGATACTTAAACAATTTTTAAGCCCAAACAAGCCCTAAACTAGCTTTATAAGCTATGAATACATCAAGATTTTGGTTGAGCCAACTTAAATTAAAGGAAATCCGTATTTCTATCAGTGCGACTGCAAAACTTATCAGAATAAGCTGGAAAAAAAGAGAGCGCACTGTAAAGCATGGAAGTCAAAGAATTAAAGTTTCTCCTCAAGCTTGTTGGTAGAGAAAATTATCAGGGTAAGATTAACGAACTTAAACCCAATAGTAAAACAAAAAGTTCGGAAACAGAAAAGATTTGTCGTACTTTATGCGATCGCGAGTTAGTTGCTTGTAGCCAGACAATTACCAAAATTAAGATTAACTCTGCTGGCAAAGCGTTACTCCAAGTAGATGCCGATAATTTACCAGTCACCGCCGATGAACTAAAAATCCTCAAAGCTTGCGCTACTAAAGAGATTACTCCTGGTAAAACTAAAGTTACTCCTGCTGAGAAAAGAGAAGAACTAATAACTAGTTTAGTAGAACGAGGTTTAATTACTGCCACCGCCACCAAAATAGAACAAGTTAGGCTAACAGAGAGAGGAAAGAAAACTCTGTTAGAAGAATACAACGCTAAAGGTACAGTTTTAGTTTTAAGCCTTGATTTACTCGATAATTATGTTCGATTTTTACGTAAAAATCTCTGTTCGGATTCATCTCAATCGCAACTTCAAGTAAACGAAGAGGCTAATAATAATGGTAAATCGCCTCAAGTAAAGACAAACGGACAAGATATCAGCAACGGCAAAAAGCCTACTGATGGAGAGATTTTACAAACAATTATCGATCTAGACAAGGAACTAGGTACAAATAATTACTTACCTATTTTTCATCTCCGCAATAAATTACAACCACCTCTGTCTAGAAAAGAATTAGACGACGCACTATATCGCCTCCAAAGACAAGACAAATTAGAACTAAGTTCCTTAGTAGAAGCCGTTCACTACACCAAAGAAGAAGTCGAAGCAGGTATTCCTCAAGATGTCGGTGGTTCGTTATTTTTCCTCATGGTTAATTAATCGATCTCATCACAGAAATTTTAATAAATACAAGCAACAGAGGTATTATTGTGGCAACATTAAGAGAAATTATTCAACGGGAAGTTAATCCCTTTGATTCGGTAACATTTAGAACGGGTAACTTTTGGACAGAAAACCAACAACACTCAAGCAAAACGGTTGAATCAATTCATCAAGAAGCAATAATTCAAATCCAAGATAGTCTTCAACAGGTTATTCGAGATCGTCGTACTCGTAGTATTTTGCTTATGGGTGATTCTGGTTGTGGTAAAAGCTATTTATTAAGTCGTCTCAAAAAAACACTCAACGATCGCGCTTTTTTTGTTTATGTTGAACATTGTCCCAGTAGTGACGGTATTTGGCAACATACTCTACGTTACACTGTCGATGGCTTAATGCACGTTCCTGAAGGGAAAAAAGAGTCTCAGTTACTCCTTTGGTTAAAAGGTTTATCTGCATATAAAGATGGCGGAATTAAAAAGAGACTTCTGGGGGCAAAAAATCACTTTATCCACGAACTCAGAAGTATTTACCCGATAGGCATTTATCAACCTAGAGATTTTTTCGCTGTTTTATACGAACTAGCTAACCCAGACTTATACTTTTCTGCTTGTGACTGGTTGCGAGGCAATAGGATTAGCGAAGATGAACTAAAACTTTTAGGAGTTGGTAGCATTATTGACAGTGAAGAGGCTGCTAAAGGTATTATTGGTAATTTTGGGCGAATTTCTGCTGATAATAAACCAATTGTACTGTGTTTCGATCAGGTAGAAGCTGCCAGATCTCCAGATGCCTCTCTCAATTTCAGTCCTGTTTTTAATGTTAATACAACTTTTCACAATAATAATTTTAAAAATTTTTTAATAATTGTTAGTATTACTCTAGGAAATTGGATAATTGATAATACAATTCTTAAGTCGGATATGGCTAGAATTGATCGAGCAATTATTTTAAAACAAATTAATTTAGAACAAGTAAAAGCTCTCTGGAAAAACCGTCTCTATCCAATTCACTCTCAAGTAAATCCTAAACCAATTTCACCAATTGAACCCTTAAATGAGCAAGAATTAGAACGTAAATATCCTGGAGGAAAAGCAAATTTACGGGACTCTCTCAGTTTGGGAGGAAGGCTTTATGAAGCATTTAAACCTACAGGTTCTCCACCCCCACCAGATTCAGCAGCAGCTTTTAAACTTCTCTGGCAAGATGAATTTAATAAAACTAAAAATAAAATTTCTCGTATTCGTCAATTATCTTCTCCAGAACTAATTGAAATGTTGATTTCAGCCATGAGTGTTCTGGGAATTAAACAAATAAAACCAAAACTTTTAAATGGTAAATATGCTAGTTATTCTTTTAGCTATCAGTCATTAGATCGATCTAAACAGGTTGGTCTGTTGTGGAATGAAGATTCCAATTTAAGATGTTTCGTTCATTTTATGAAAGCTTGTGAAAAAGCACTTGGCTCAAACAAAAATATTACTTTAATTATGATTAGAGCCGAATCTTTGGGCAACAATAATAATAAAGGATATAAAATATATCAGAAAATTTTTAATAATATATCCAACCATCATATTAAATCAAGTTTAGAATCCGTTTATTATTTAAAAACCTATCAGAAACTAAAAAATGATGCGATTTCAGGCGATCTAGTTTTGAATTTTGAGCCTTTAAGCTTAACCGATTTAGAAAAATTAGTTTACGAAACAAAAGTTTTATATAAATGTAGTTTGTTACAAGATTGAGAAATTATTCCCGCTACTGTTAACAAAAAGCCAGATGAAGCAACAGAAAAAAAGCTAACAATACTTATAGAAGTAAAAGAATTTCTGCTCAACCTAGTAAAACATCATCATTTATTAGGACAACAAATATTAATTCAACAAGCAAAGAGTCAGTTTGCTGAGGTAGAAGAAGCAAAAATAGAAAATCTGATTCAAGAGTTATCTCAAGAACAGAAAATATCTTTTGTTAATCCTACTGCTAAACCAAAAGAGCGATTAATTTGTTTAATTCCGCCAAAAACAGCAGGAGTTAAACAAAAATGAATCAATTAAAACCATATTGCGATCGCATCTTATTATCTATTGAAAAAAAAGAATATAAAAATTCATACTATCTAGAGACAGCAGAAGAAATTCTCGATCTAATTACCCACATTAAAGCTTTTGAAACTTTATGGCTGGATACGGAAATAGCTGACTGGAATACTTCTCATCCCAGACTATCTCTGATTCAAGTTTTAGCAAATCCTGAAGATATAACAGGAGAATCAACTTATATTCTTGATGTTTTAGACAAGCCAGAAATAGTGTCAGAATTTATCAATCAAATTATGGCAAATGCCAGCATTAAAAAAGTTTTTCACAATGCTAGTTTCGATCTAAGATATCTTGGCGGAAAAGAAAAAGCCAAAAATATTACTTGTACCTACAAAATCGCGCAACAAATCTCTAAAGAAGTTTTGGGAACTAGCAACCTTAAACTCAAAACCCTTGCTGTTGAACTGTGTAACTTTCCTCAAGCAGAAATCATTAATAAACAGGGAAGTGACTGGGGAAAAAGACCTCTTAGTAGAGAACAGATCGATTATGCCAAGATGGACACGGTTTATTTAGCTAGAGTTCATCATCGTTTACTAGAATTTAACCCAGATATGCCTTTACCACGAGCGAATTTTTTTAGTGTTACCGATGTACGGGTTGCTTTTGAATGTCCGCGATTATTTTATTTAAGCAAACATTTCGGTGGTAAGACTTTATTTATTCCCACATCTGGTAGTTTAGGCATTGGTAATACTTTTCATAAGCTGGCTAATGATTTCATCACCACAGTCAAAAAAGAACCCCAGTTTAAAGCTTTATTTGAGCCATCCGCAAAGCAATTAGAAGCAAAAGCGATCGCTTCTCAGATGCAAGATTTATTCTACAGTCTGGTCTTTTTTCCTAACTATCTACAACCGACAATTCAGGAAAAACCTCATTTGGCATCAGCACTAAATCAAATTTGGCAAGGAGTTAGAAATTTAATTCAAAAATGGACTGAATTATTAATTACAAATCGCACTTATTGCAATGCTGATGAAATCTTCGATCGCACTTTTGTATCAACAGAATCTCAACTGCAACATAATTTTAATTTACCTGATGGTACCGGGCAGCTAATAGTCGGAAGATTAGACTGTTTGATTTACGACTATAGCAAACGTAGTTTTTGCGTAGTTGAGTTAAAAACTTACGCTCCTGTGGATGCTTCCGCACAGTTAGCACAGGTTGCTGTATATAGTTACATAATCGAGCAAACCAAAAAAGTACCTGTTGACTCTGCTGTTTATTGTGTTTTACCAGAATTCAAGGAATATAGCTATTCTTGGTCAGAACTAGAAGCCAATCTGCATCAAGTAATTCCTCATAAACTACAACAGATGCAACAATGGCTGCAATGGAAAGCACCACAACCAGATGCACCACCGCCAACCACTAATACCCATCTCTGTAATATTTGTCCCCAGCAAGAAAAATGTCAAAGTTTTTTTCCCGATCGTCCAGTTCCCGAACCTCCTAAATCACCAGGTAATCCCCCAATCGATCCCGATCCAATTGGTAGAGAATTAGTAGAAATCCTCAAATCATTTAAAGTCAATGTCGAATATCTAGGCGCGATCGCTGGTTCTACTTTTATTCGGATTAAACTCAAACCAGGTAAAGGGGTAAAGGTAGCATCTATTATTAAATTAGCTGCCGATCTACAGGTGCAATTGAGTATTCCTCGTCCTCCTTTAATTTCTACCCAACCTGGTTATGTCAGTGTCGATATACCCCGTAAAGATCGTCAAATTGCCCATTTCCAAGATTATATTCAATGCCAACTAAAACCCGATGACGCAGCTATAAGTATCGCTATTGGAATTAATTTAGAAGGAAAATTAGTAGAAGCAGATTTAGCCGATCCTAACAACTGTCATTTTTTGATTGGCGGTACGCCAGGAAGCGGTAAGAGTGAATTTTTGCGATCGCTCCTCCTGAGTCTTATTTATCGTCATACCCCCAAACAAGTTAAAATTGCCTTAGTCGATCCTAAACGAGTAACTTTTCCCGAATTTACCCAAATGCCTTGGTTACTCTCCCCAATAGTTAAAGATAGCGAAGCTGCAATTTCTTTAATGGAAGAATTAGTCACAGAAATGGACAAACGTTACCAACTATTGGAAACAGCAGGATGTCCTCATCTAGATGCCTACAACCAGAAACAATTATCCGACAAACTACCCCGTATCGTTTGTATATTTGATGAATATGCCGATTTTATGGTCGAAAAAGAAACTCGCATTGCCTTAGAATCTAGTATTAAACGTTTAGGTGGAATGGCAAGAGCAGCAGGAATTCATTTAATTATCGCTACCCAACGTCCAGAAGCGGGAGTAGTTACGCCGATTATTCGCGCTAACTTACCAGGAAGAATTGCCCTTTCTACTAGTGGCAGCGAAGGTAATTCCAAAATTATTTTGGGCGGTTCATCAACTGAAGCAGCTTATCTTTTAGGCAAAGGAGACCTTTTCTTCCAAGTCAATGCCCGATTACAGCGATTGCAAAGCTTATACGCATCTGTGAGGGGTTTGATTAGCAACTGATACGCTCGTCGCGAACTTAACAAAAGTCTGATTTTCTTTTCAGATGCTCGCCCTTATCTTAGTGCCATTCCATATAAAACAATTAAACTAAAAAATAAGCTAGATTATGAGTTTAGTTTAAATACACATTAGCTTAAATATATGAAATTGATTGCTAACTTGATTAGTTCCCTGATAATGGCTAGTTTAATTGGCGCGATCGCGATTTTTTCAATTCAGAACATTCAACCAGTAGCCTTACAATTTTTTGGCTTGAAATCAATACAATTTCCCATAGGAGTTTTATTAGCTTTTTGTTTGGGTACAGGGATGATATTCGGTTCTTTGATCTCGGCAAGTTTTAGTCCGAGAAATAGAAGTAGAAGAAGATATAGTGGTTCTTAGACTAATGAGGTACAGTCAATCTTGGTTCTTGTTGATAGCTGATTAAGATTTACGTGACACTATAAGTCAATCTTCCAAGTAGTTTAAAAAACAGATTTAAAGGAAGAAAGAATGAGTAAACCTGTTTGTGTAATCGTGGGAGTGGGTTCTGGTAATGGTGCAGCTTTTTCTCGTAAGTTTGGGGCTGAAGGTTATCGCGTTGCTATGTTAGCCAGAAATATTGATTATCTTCAGGAATTGGCAGCAGAGATCCCAGATTCTCAAGCCTACCAGTATGATGTAACGCAAAGCGATCGAGCAGCAGAAGTATTTAGCCGTATTGAGTCAGAAATGGGAACAATATCCGTCTTAGTTTATAATGCTGGGGCTGTGCTTTTGCTAACATAGACGATGCCACAGTAGAATCCTTCCAGCGTGCTTGGGAAGTTAATACCAGAGGTTTATTTGTAGTAGCAAAACAGGTTATCCCTCAAATGCGCAAGCTAAAAGGAGGCAATATAGTTATTATTGGGGCGACAGCATCTGTTAAAGGTGGTGCGAACTTTACTCCATTTGCTTCTGCTAAAGCTGCCCAGCGCAGTCTAGCTCAATCAATGGCGCGATATTTAGACCCCGAAAAAATTCACGTTTCCTATGTTATTGTCGATGGCGTAATTAATTTAGAACGTACTCGCAAAGCAATGCCCGACAAACCCGACGATTACTTTATGAATCCCGATGATATTGCCGAGTCAGTATTCTTTTTAACCCAGCAACCAACTTCTGCTTGGACGTTTGAGTTGGATTTAAGACCTTTTGGCGAAAAATGGTAAGAAGAACTAATCTAAACAGTTACTTGTAGGGGTGGTTCCCGAACCACCCCTACTACCATCCCCAAGTACCAGCACCACCTTTAAAAGGTCCTACAATATCTTTGGTAATCCAACCACCGTAAAAATCTCCTGGTTGAGACTGAACTTTTTCTCCGTCTACGTAACAAGCATCCATCCGACTGGGATAGAAAGCCACATAGTTTTGAATCGGGGTAAAAGTCTCAGTAGGATTAGGATAAAACCAAGCCGTATTGACTTCTGTGCGCTCTCCTACTGTCAGAGTATAATAACCAGCTACGCCCTTCCACTCGCAATAAGACTGACGTTCAGTTTTAGATAGGTATTCCAGCCGAATATCTTCAGGAGGAATATAGTAGACAGGGGGATGGCTAGTTTCCAGTACTCTATAGGTATTTTGGCTTTCAGCTATTATGATCTCGTTGAATACTACCTGAATTTTTTTAGGAGAAGATTCCAAACGAGGGGGACGAGGATAATCCCACACAGATTCTTGACCTGGTTTTGGTTCAATACGTTTAGGGGAAAACATACATTTAGGTATTAGGTATTAGGTATTAGGTATTAGGTGTTAGGTGTTAGGTGTTAGGTGTTAGGTGTTAGGTGTTAGGTGTTAGGTGTTAGTAGACTTCTTCCATCAGCCTTATTTTTGCTCATAGATCTATTAACTTGGTACTCACTACTTGCTACTTACGCCTACCGAGGTTTTCTGTATAGAAGTACAAAAAACCTATTATGCTTTTGGTTTGAGATAAATAAGAGCTTGTCGCCAAATTAGAGTAGGCTGATCGTAGTGGTCTACCAAACAAAGACAGCTAGAATCTTGCCAGATAATTTTGCCAAAAATAAGGTCGTCTGTACTAAGCTTAACTTCTACTTCTTGTTTATCTTTAATGTAATCTTGAACTTGACGAACACTGGGTAAACCTACATCGAATTCAGTCATAATTGAATAATCTAACTAACAGTTGTGAGCAATTTACAGAGAAAGATATTGATATGGTAATCGAGTTTAGCAAATATCATGGGTTAGGTAACGATTTCATTTTGCTGGATAATCGTCATAGTAGTGAACCCCTAGTAACTGCTGAAGAAGCAGTAAAAATGTGTGATCGCCATTTTGGGATTGGTGCTGATGGAGTCATTTTTGCTTTACCTGGACAAAACGGTACTGACTATACCATGAGAATTTATAATTCCGATGGTTCAGAACCAGAAATGTGCGGGAATGGTATTCGTTGCCTAGCCCAGTTTATCGCTGATAAGACAGGAAAAGAGCAAATTAATAAATCTTTCCGAATTCATACCCTAGCAGGAACAATTTCACCCCAATTAAAAGAAAATGGACAAGTAAGGGTTGATATGGGCATACCCCAATTAACAGCAGCCGAAATTCCTACTACCCTATGTTCCCCTGATGATAAGGTTATTGCCCAACCTCTAGAAGTTGCTGGTAAATCTTGGACTGTTACTTGTGTCAGTATGGGAAATCCTCACTGCATTACTTTTGTGGAAGATACTGATACTATAGATTTAATACAAATAGGCTCTGAGTTTGAACATCATCCCGTATTTCCTCAACGTACTAATACTGAATTTATTCAAATTGTCAAATCCAACTATATGAAGATGCGAGTTTGGGAAAGAGGGGCTGGTATTACTCTTGCTTGTGGTACTGGGGCTTGTGCTTCCGTGGTAGCTGGTGTGCTTAATGGTAAGTGCGATCGCCTCTGTACTGTAGAATTACCAGGAGGATGTCTCCAAATTGAATGGTCTGAACAAGATGGAAGGGTATATATGACGGGGGCAGCAGAGTTAGTATTTACAGGAAAATACCTACTGGGTAATAGGTAATTATCAATAGCATTGGCGATTTAGAAACAATGCCAAGATGAGATTGGGCTAGAGCAATCGCTTATTCAATCATGAAATATGCTTTTCATCCAGAAGCACTTACAGAATATTCTGAGGTTGTTCAATTATTATTTTCCTTTTTGTTGTTTATACAATTCCTTAAATTTCTTCTGTTGTATTTTGTGATCTACAATTGGTTGAGGATAACCACAACTATGTCTATCTAAGTCACCGATTTTTCCTGTTACTAAATATTCCGTATCCATTGAGCTTAATTCTGGCAACCATTGCCGAATATATTCTGCTTCGGGATCGTATTTTTGTGCCTGAGAAGCTGGATTGAATATCCGTAAAGGTTTGGGATCCATTCCACTAGAAGCACTCCATTGCCAACCGCCATTATTAGCAGATAAATCCCCATCGTATAATTTCTGCATAAAATATTTTTCTCCCCATCGCCAGTCAACAATCAAATCTTTCGTCAGAAAACTGGCGACAATCATTCGACAACGGTTGTGCATCCAACCAGTTTCATTCAACTGTCGCATAGCTGCATCAACGATAGGATATCCTGTTTTTCCCTCACACCAAGCTTCAAAATTGTCTTCGTTATTTTCCCAAGGAAAGTCTTTAAATTCATCCCGATAAGCACCATGCTCTAATTCAGGGAAGAAATACATACAGTGTTGATAAAATTCTCGCCAGGCTAACTCTTTTTGCCAAGTTTCTACATTTTCTCTTGCTTCATCGCTACGACAGTTATGGTATGCTTCTATACTAGCTTGCCAGATAGTACGAATACCGATCGCGCCAAATTTTAAGGCTGCACTTAGTTGAGATGTGCCATCTACAGCAGGAAAGTTACGCTGTTCATTGTATTTATAAATAGCTCGATCGCTTCGCTGCTGCTTCCGCAGAGCGCAAAATTCTGTTAATCTTTCTTGGGCTGCTTTTTCTCCTGGGACAAGTAGTAAGGGGTTATCCCAGAAATAACCTAAATCTTTGGCGGTGGGTAAATCAATTACTGCTGCTTGTTTGATGGCTTTTATTTCTGCTGTGGTTAAACCTTCGAGTTTATTGATAGTGTCTACAACAGATTTTTTCTTTTGTTCTCTCCAATTTCTCCAGAAAGGAGTATAAACTTTATAGGGTTCTTCACCAGATTTGGTCAGAATTTCTCCTGGGGCGTGTAAAAGTTGATCCCAATAATGGGCAACACCAATACCTTTTTCTCTGAGTGCTTCTTTAACTTGTTTGTCTCTTGCTTTAGCGTAAGGCTCTACATCCTGATTCCAAAATACTGCTTTGGCTTGAAGTGTCTCTGCCAACTTGATAATAGCTTGGGCAGGTTTTCCTTGCAGAATTAATAACTGACTCCCAACTTGCTGATAACTTTGCTGTAATTCTTGCAAACAGCCAATCATATAAGTAACTCTAGCTGGCGCAATATCATCCCTTTCCAAGATATCGCGATCGAGACAAAATACTCCTACTACTTTCTCACTTTGCTTAAATGCTACTGCTAACCCAACATTATCAGCAATCCGTAAATCTCGACGGTGCCAAAACAAAATTAAATCAGACATATCTATTTTCTTAGCTGCATTTTTTATCCTACCTTTTTATAGTGCATTTGTATTTAATACTCGGCTATTTTGTTGACATCCTACTAAATTATGTCAGAATGTCAAAATATGGAAGAACAACAATTAAAAAAACGTGAGCGCATTTTGGAAGCAGCCCAAAGTTGCTTTTTCAATTATGGATTTAAGCGCACCTCAATGGAGGATATTGCTAAGAAAGTAGGTATTTCTAGACCTGCCCTTTATTTGCATTTTCAGAATAAAAAAGCAATTTTCCGAGCTTTAGCAGAACATCTCCATGAAGAAACTTTAAAACAGGCTGCAATGGCTCTTAAAGGAGAAGCAAATGTATTCGAGCGTATCTTACAAGCTTTTGAGCGTCGCAGCGTAGAGTTATTTGCTTTGGTATGCGATTCTACTCATGGTGAAGAGTTGATAGATATTAATGGTCAAGTTGCTACGGATATTTTTCTAACAGCAGAGCAAAAGTTCGGGCTGATGTTAACTCAAGCTTTACGCCAAGCAGAAATTGACGGGGAAATTCAACTACAAAATTTGGCACTAAATGCTGAGCAAGCTGCCGAACTACTAATTAATTCTGCTCATGGGTTAAAACAAGCTTCTACTAAATCTGAAGATTATTGTTCTCTACTACAGCAATTAATCAAAGTATTTGAAAAAGCTATGGTAGTTTAGCTTTGCCAAGAGGAAGACCCTCGTCCGTATTTGAGAAAAGCTACCTATCTCTTAACTAATAATAAATCAAAAGTCCCTGGGAGTCTTGCCATGTTTCGACCCCAAGGACTTTCTTTTTGACAAATCACTCCTCACACGCTTTAGATCTTAATAGTCTTGTCCATGGAAAAATGCTTGTGAGTGACACTTTCAAAATTGGTATAAGTTTTGAGTTTGGCTTGCTTGCAGAAAGATAAAAAAAGTCCCTGGGAGTCTTGCCATGTTTCGACCCCAAGGACTTTCCCTTTTACACTTACTCCTCACACGCTTTCTATCCTAGTAGTTTTGCCTAAGGGAAAATGCTTATGAGTGACACTTTCAAAATTGGTATAAGCTTGAGTTTGGCTTGCTTGCAGAAAAATAAAAAGTCCCTGGGAGTCTTGCCATGTTTCGACCCCAAGGACTTTCCCTTTTACACTTACTCCTCACACACCAGTTATTCTAATAGTCTTGCCCATGGAAAAATGCCTATGAGTGACACTTGTACAAGTGTCATCCAACTTTAGCTTAAAGAGGACTTTGGAGTTTGCGGGAGTTCAGTAGCTACAGAATTAATTTTAAACTTCTGAAGTAACAACTGTAGAAAGTGGTTTACTAAAGAACTTCCTGAGGATTTGTTCTGCCATCTGAGAACTAGTTAAGCCTAAATCTGCTTTAGATTGATCTGATGTAGCATGATCTACCAGTTTGTCTGGTATACCAAATCGCTCCACAGGAACAAGAACATCATTTTCTTGCAATGCTTCGAGTACGGCTGAACCAAAACCACCCATCAGACAACCTTCTTCTAGAGTAACAACTTTACCAATCCTTTTAGCTAAAGGTAAAATCAACTCTGTATCTAAAGGTTTGACAAAACGAGCATTAATTACAGTTGCCTCAATACCATGTTCACCTAGAATTTCTGCAACCTGTAGAGCAGGGTAAACCATAGTACCATAGCCTACAAGTAAGACATCATCTCCATTACGCAAAATTTCCCCTTTACCAATTTCGAGCGGTTCCCAACCTTCTTCCATCAGAGGAACACCAACCCCATTACCACGAGGATAACGCATCGCGATCGCGCTATCGGTATGATTAACTCCTGTGACAACCATACGCTGTAATTCTGCTTCGTCTTTTGGTGCCATGACGACGATATTGGGAATACAGCGTAGATAAGCAATATCGTACATTCCTTGATGAGTAGGGCCATCTGCACCGACAATTCCTGCTCGATCTAAACAGAAAAATACTGGTAGTTTTTGGATACAAATATCGTGAATTATTTGATCGTATGCCCGTTGTAAGAAAGTAGAGTAAATTGCTGCGACAGGACGCATACCTTCACAAGCCAAGCCAGCAGCTAAAGTTACTGCGTGTTGCTCCGCAATACCGACATCTATATACTGTTTTGGTAATTTTTTCTGTAATTTATCTAAACCTGTTCCTGTTGCCATGGCAGCAGTAATCCCGATAATTTTGGGATTGTTTTCGGCTAAAGTAGTCAGGGTATGAGCAAATACTTTAGAGTATTTAGGAGGTTTGGGTTTACTAGCAGGAACAGCTTTACCTGTAGCTAAATTGAAAGGACTCTGAGCATGATAGCCTACTTGGTCTTTTTCGGCGATCGTATAACCTTTTCCTTTAACTGTGGCTACATGAACTAAAACTGGACCTGGTACTTTGTGTGCTTGTTTAAAGGTAGAAATTAATTCTGATAAATTATGACCATCAATAGGACCAAAATATTTGAAGCCTAATTCTTCTATAACTGCACCTACTTTGGGAACAGCTAAACGCTTCATCCCTTCTTTGAGGCGATCCATTTCTGGGGTTAAAGATTCACCAAAGAAGGGTAGATGTTTAAATTGTTCTTCCAGGTTATCAGAGATAAACTGAACAGGATCGGATAAACGTACTTTATTCAGATAGCGAGAAATTGCTCCCACATTAGGAGAAATAGACATCTCATTATCATTAAGCACGACCATTAAATTGGTATTGGGTAAATGTCCTGCATGGTTAATTGCTTCGAGTGCCATACCTCCTGTCAAAGCACCATCACCAATTATCGCAACACACTTAAAATCTTCGCCTTTGGCATCTCTTGCCAGTGCCATACCCAAGGCAGCAGAAATACTAGTAGAAGCGTGTCCAGCACCAAAATGATCGAATTTGTTTTCGCAACGTTTTAGATAACCAGCAATACCATCTTTTTGTCTTAGAGTATCAAAGCAATGATATCTGCCAGTGAGCATTTTATGGGGATAGGCTTGGTGTCCCACATCCCAAATAACTTTATCTCGATCTAGATCGAGAGTTTGATAAAGAGCTATGGTAAGTTCTACTACTCCTAATCCTGGCCCTAAATGACCGCCACTAGTCGCAACTGTTTGTAAGTGCTTTTCTCTAATCTGACGGGCAATGTCCTCTAGTTGACGAAAGGATAAACCATGCAACTGATTGGGATGAGTTATTTCACTTAAATGCATACCGCCGTGTTCTCTAATATATGGAATCTTGTATTTTACTTAGTTAAGAAAATTATCCTACTTTCAGTGATGTTAATGAATAGCTAGATACTTTTCTACATCTATAAATTTATTATGAAAGTTTTAGAGAAGACGAACAACACAGGGGCAGAGGGAGCGGAGGGGCAAAAATTCGTTAATATTATCTGAGTGTTTCAGTACCTGGTATATGCCCAAAAATTTTATGGGAATATTCTAGAAGTTGTTCGTTATCAATTAGCTCTCGGTAGGTTGGATCTTCTAGATAATGTTTCCAGCGATTGTTAACATCCATTTTGTTTGCTTTACCATCAAATTCTCGACCATCGAAGGAACTCCCCCCTCCACAACCATGAACTGTATCTATCCCTACGTCAGTAAATTCTATATCTAATTTGCTAGCAATTTCCTGACGATAAT
>JBFRWE010000432.1:0-20245 GCA_051439345.1 Xenococcaceae cyanobacterium | reverse complement strand
GTTTATCCATGACGCTTTTGATGCCATTGCCAAGCATGACTAACTATTGTAGTTAAGTCGGCATAGTTCGGATTCCACCCAAGAATTTTATGGGCTTTATCACTACTACCAATTAAGATAGGAGCATCTCCAGGACGGCGAGCACTTTCTAGGGCAGGAATTTCTTTTCCTGTCACTTTTCGTGCTGTTTCGATTACTTCCCGTACCGAAAAACCGTTCCCATTACCCAAGTTAAATACTTGACTTTCACCACCATCGAGCAAATACTTCAATCCCAAAACATGAGCATCAGCTAAATCATTAACATGAATGTAATCTCTTACTGCTGTGCCATCGGGAGTATCATAATCTGTGCCAAAAATGTACAGGGATTTTCTTTTTCCTAAAGCTGTCAGTAAAGCTAGAGGAATTAGATGAGTTTCTGGATTGTGATCTTCTCCCAAGTTACCACTAGGATCTGCTCCAGAAGCATTAAAATAACGGAATGCTACTGATTTTAGTCCATAAGCGCGATCAAAATCAGCTAAAATCCGCTCAACCATATCCTTACTAGCAGCATAGGGACTGAGAGGATCGTGGGGATGATTTTCGGTCATGGGAATTTCTTTGGGCATCCCATAAACAGCACAAGTAGAAGAAAAAACAAACTTCTTTACTCCTGCTGCGATCGCTGCCTCTAAGAGATTGAGAGTACTACTCACATTGTTATGATAGTATTTACCTGGTTCTTGAACCGATTCCCCTACGGCAATATAAGCAGCAAAATGCATTACCGCAGCAATATTATGAGTGGTAAAAAGTCGCTCTAATAAATCTCGATCGTTAGTATCTCCTACTACTAACTCTACTTGCACCACATCTTTAATAATTTCTGGATGTCCGTAGGTAAGGTTATCTAAAACCACCACTCCATAACCAGCTTTCTTTAAAGCTAGGGCTGCATGAGAACCGATATAGCCCGCACCCCCAGTAACCAAAATAGTTGGTTGAGAAATTGACACTTAATCTCCTCACCTAATTAATTTTCCACTACTAATTCAAACCTAGTATAGACGGTTAAGAACATAATTATCAGTCAGTTCTTTGAGAGATTGACTAGCAGCAGAAGGTTTGAGACAAGCTAAACTTGCTACTGCCGAATGAGCATGATGGGCAGCTAATTTACGAGCTTGGTCTAATCCTGTTCCTTCTTTAATTATCGTTAAAGCCTCCTCTAAGTCTCCCTCTTGAGAAAACTCTCTTTCAATTAATACTTCTAAGTAAGGCTTTTCTACCAAAGCGTATAGTACTGGAGCCGTTAGATTCCCACTAGCTAAATCTGAACCTGCTGGTTTACCTAATACTTTGGTTGAGCCAGTAAAGTCTAAAATATCATCAACGATTTGATATGCTAATCCGAGATTACGACCGTACTCATATAAATTTTCGGCAATTTCTGTAGAAACACCACTTAATAAAGCAGCAGCTTTGACACTATTGGCGAGTAGAGACGCTGTTTTATAGTAATTTTTCTTGAGGTAGGTTTCGATCGACAAGCTAGTATCAAAACGATTGAGTGCTTGGAGGATCTCTCCTTCAGCAAAATCTCGGATTACTTCTGAGAGTAGTTTAACAACTTCAAGATGATCGAGATTAGCTAAGTACCAAGAAGATTGGGCAAAGAGAAAATCTCCTGCTAACACGGCTATTTTGTTGCCAAACAGGCTATTAACTGTTGGCTCTTGACGACGTAAATCGGCTTCATCGACTACATCATCGTGTACTAAGCTAGCTGTATGAATCATTTCTGTGATTTCTGCTAGGCGACGGTGACGATGGGTAATGTCTCGGTCTAGCATTGTGGCTCGAGAGACTAATAGCACCAAAGCTGGTCTAATTCTTTTTCCTCCAGCCTCGAACAAATGCTCTGCTGCCGCACCTAAGATTGGGTGACGCGCACCAACTAATTTTTGGAGATTTTCCGTCAGGATACGGAGATCGGTATCAACGGGGGCAAATATAGATGTTGATGATATCATTGCGAAGCCAAGTTTGGCAATTTGATTAAGAAACTTTAACTATTATTGTACTTATTTTAAGCCTCTCTCAACAGAGAGAAAACTTTTGTTTTATTTCTTTGTCTTCTAGAAAGCATTAAAGTACCATAATTACCCAGTTTTTCTTTCCACATTCTTTACTTTTGTGCTAGCATAACTATAAGAATTAATTAAGTAAATTCAACAATCTCGAAGTTACACCTAAATCGAAATAAGAATTTGATAGATGCTGCTAGCAGCGTGACATTTACGTTTGCTGAGTATATGCTAGTTCTTGTTTCCGATTATTTGACTTTAGAATCTTGACTTAACCCAGTAATGGTGAAAGTTACAGTGTGATTGTTCAGATGTGTAGTATATACTAGTGCAACCGTTATTACTGTTTGTCCTAGTAATATTCGAGTGTGAGAAGAAAAGTAAATAGCCGAAAATAGGCTTTTTACTTGCAGAATGTCCATGGCAGTTTAAATATTAACCTGCTGAAGCTCAGATTAATATCATTTCTCAGGACTAGAGATAGACAAAAGATATTAGGCATCAGGTAGATCATAATACCTGGAAGTTATGATATCTGCTCATCGATTAGTTTTCTAGTTGGCAATCAGAAATTGGTATAAGCAAAAATTTCTAGGGAAAAGGCGGAGGATAAAAAATTAATTTGTTTGAAGCCTCTTTGTTAGTGAAGAATATAAAAGTAAACACTTAGGATCTTGTGCCTAGCACTGCGATTTTAAGTAACAAACTCAAAACATTCTATCTTGCTGATGAAAGAGATAGGTAGAGAACGAGTTTTTCTTGCTCCTTTTCCCAACAACCAACCCCAAAACCCAAGCAATTAAACCCTTAGCACCATTTCTCCAATGATGTTCTCGAATATTTCTGTCTTTATACTATTAATAGCAACTATCTACCTGCTCACTGTCTATGGATTGTTAAAATTAGCCGAGCTAGCAGATAAATCAAGTTCTGAATCTTCTAGAGATGTCAGAAAAGTGTGAGGAGATACCGTGTAGATAGTAAAAATATACTATCTGGATTATATTCCTTCTGAAGATTTAAGAGTCATCTCAATTCTTGATGACTCTAGCAAATGGATTTTTTCTACTTCGGGATAAAAACCCAACCATCGTTGGGAGAGTCCCGCAAATTGCTCGACAGAACCAGTAACACAGAAGCGAGTGGGTGAGGGTGGTCTATTGTTTTTTAAGCCCATCAATCCTAATTCTCTTTCTGTGGCAATAGCGATCGATTCTGCTGGATCGATAATATTGACTGAAGGAGGAAGAATAGAGCGCAACACGACCTCTAGATGTCGATAGTGAGTACAACCATAAATTAAAGTATCAATTCCCTTAAACAAAAGGGGATATAAATATTCTTGAGCTACTTCCTTAGTATAAGCAGATTCAATCTGATTCCCTTCAATTAAAGGAACAAACTCTGGGCAACCTATTTGCCAAACTTGAGCAGTAGAATTAATTTCCTGAATAGCTTGAGCATAAGCATTACTTCTAACAGTAGCAGGAGTGGCAATCACACCAATATTTTTTCCTTGTTTAACTGCAGTCCGCGCTCCTGGCAGAATTAAGCCTAAAATAGGTAAATCATATTCTGCTCTTACTGTTTCTAGAGCAAGAGCAGAGCTAGTATTACAAGCCATGATTACCATCTTTACCCTCTGATTAGCGAGCCAATCGATAATTTCGCGGACAAACTGAAGAATTGTCTCTGGCGATCGAGTACCGTAAGGAAGTCTAGCTGTATCAGCGAAATAAAGAATTGACTCTTGAGGCATTTGTCGGTGAATTGCCTTTAGTACAGTTAGCCCACCGACACCACTATCGAACAAAGCAATAGGCAGATTTTGAGCTTTTATCATTGATTATCTTAAAGAATAGATTTCCTTAAATTTATGAATTAATCTTGAAGTCAACGAGTACAACAGCAAAAATCAGAGTAATTTATAGTTATAATCCTTTTTGCTTAATGTACTGTATGACTCCCCGAATGATAGCATCTGCCATTTGCCTACGATGAGTAGGATTTCTTAGTCTGGGGGCATCTTCTGCACCAGTAACAAAACCAACTTCTACCAGTACTGCTGGCATAGAAGAATGCCTCAGTACATAAAATCTTGCTCTACGGATACCTCTATTTTTAATATTTACGCTATTTAAAATACTCCAATGGATAACTTCTGCCAAGCGACGACCATCTTGATAGTAGTAAGTCTCTAATCCATTAACATCAGGGCGACTCATATTAATCGCATTAGCGTGGATACTCACAAATAGACTGGCATCAGTTTTATTGGCAAACTCAGTACGCCCTTTAAGACTGACAAAGTAATCGCTATCTCTAGTCATTCTGACCTCTATGCCTTGCTTTCTCAATCCCTCCGCTACATCAAGGGATATAGGCAAAACTAGGTCTTTTTCTCTTAATCCACCAATACCAATGGTGCCTGGGTCTTGACCTCCATGACCAGGATCGATAATTACTAAAGGTTTACTGTGAGGAACGGGACGAGATGGTAAGGGTTTGGATAAGGTGCGATTTTCTGGTTGAGGAACTTCAATAGTTAGGGGTTGATTGGAGGGAGAAAGTAAAGGATTATCCCTAAGAGGTAGAGGAGCGATACCTCTTTGTATCGGCAAAGCAATTAATTGGTTTGCTGCTGTAGTTGTTTGTCCTAGACGAACACCCAACCTCGTCTGAATAGTAATCAAGACCGAAGAATTTTCTTCTTTGACTCTAATTTCCGAAATAGGACTTCTGGCACTTAACTGTGGTCCTGTAAAGGAATCTGAAGTAGCGAGTTTGGCGTTAGGGACAGTAATTTGGTAAGTACCATTGCTAATTTGCCGTGTTTGGACCTTGACTGGATGAGTAGCGGTAATCAGCAGTTGAGTATCGTTTTCTGTTATGGCTATTTTTTCAACAGTTGTTCTGCTTCGAGTTGCTCTATTTTCAGAAGAAAAACTAGTAGTAGAACTAGGAACATTTCTATTTCTATAAGCAGCAATACTAGCAGAAGATACTTTAGGAACTAATACTAATCCTCTAATACGACTAAAACTAGCATTCCAATCAGGACTATCAGCATTAACTTTAAGAGTTATCCTGGCTTGAGTAGGAGAAGTTTGGGTAAATTCAATTTGATTGACCCCATATTGCTCCACTGCTACCGCTGTAGAAGCCAAATCGGCAGGAAGAGTAACCCCTTCTAGCTCAAAATCTATAATTGTGCGATCTCTACTCCTGCTGGCAGCAACTCGATTTTCTCTATTGCCATCAATACCAATAAAAAGGCCATTACGAGTTGGTTTTACGTAAGGAGAACTTGTAAGGGGAGAATTATTAGTAGCAATGTCGGTATTGGTTGGCTCAGGCTCTGGAGGTACTGTCTCAACAACCCTAATTCTATCAAAGGAACTTACTCTAGAGACAGGTCTTGAATCAGCAGGGGATTGAGGCTCGATGGTAATAATTTGCGGTTCTCTTTCCTGATTGTCAGACCTTAGTCTAGCAGGAGAACTAGAAAGCCTCTCTATTCGAGGACTAGGTAGATCGACTGTCCATTGATTAGAAGATGTCCCCTTAAACTTAACCTGTTGGGGATCTAGAGTATATCCAGTAGACAATTCCACCACAATCCGAGCAGTTTGTTCGTCAAACTGTCCGACGCGCAGACTTTTAATTCTACCAGTATAATTTTCTTTGACAGTTTCCTGACCTAGACTGATACCTGGTAAATCGATGACTAAACGGGTAGGACTAGCCAATAATTTAGCTTTTGGCTGTACACCTTCATCCGTAATAAAGACTAAACGATTTTCTCTTAACTCAAATTGCCAAGATAATAATTTGCCTGCTTCTGCGGGGGAACAAAAGAGGAAAATGCTGAAAAAACTTAGTAGTATCCACTTAAATCTCACGAGTTGTAGCTCCTCACAAAAAGTATGCACCCGACCCAAAATTATTCCTAGTCTAACCCCTTTAAAATTTTATGATATCGATTTGTCAATCTTATTTCACAGGGACGAATATAGAGTAAATTAAGTTTCACAATTATCAAAAAAATAGGAGGAAACAATTAGGTAGAGTCAATAAAACCCCTTAAGTAGAGAAAATATACTAAATTTTGCCTAATTGAGGGGTGATCATGATAGTTAAATTTTGTTTGTCAGTTTTTATTGATTTTACTTAAGAATCTTTCTTTAAGGGTTCTGTAGTAGCTTCCTCTAAGGAAGAACTTGTAATTGGTTGTAAGGTAGTTTCGGTTTCTTTAAATACTAAACGAAGTAAAGGTGGTGCAACAAAAGTAGTTACAATAACCATCATAATAATTGCTGCTTCTGTAGCTTCAGAAAGCGCACCACTCGCTGAACCTACCCCAGCAAAAACAAGCCCTACTTCACCCCTTGGAATCATACCCACACCAATAGCTATTTTATTAAGACTAGCTTGACCAAAAACAGTAAACCCAGTAATTACTTTACCCAGAATAGCAACAACAATTAAAAATGTGGCAATAATTAATCCTTCACGATTACTGGGTACAGTCGGATTCAGAACACTCACATCAGTTTTGGCACCGACACAGACAAAGAAAATAGGTACAAGAATATCCGCAACAGGAACGACTTGTTCTTCTAATTCTTTGCGTTTTTCTGTTTCTGCCAACACCAAACCAGCAGCAAAAGCTCCCAAAATAGCTTCTAGTTGAATTGCTGTAGCAATGTAGGAAAGAGCAAAAGCAAAAATAAGCGCAGTTAACAATACTTGACCACGAGTTTTCATTTCGTTAACTAATCCTACAAAATATGGACTAATGAAACGACCAATCACAATCGAGCCAATCAGAAAAGCCCCTGCACTCACAATTAAGTAAATTACATTAGTAATTTGAATTTCTCCAGTTTTAACCAAACTAGCAACTACAGCGAGAACAATTATACCCAAAACGTCATCTAGTACGGCAGCACCAATAATTATTTGACCTTCTTTAGAACTGAGTTGTCCTAATTCTGCTAATACTTTAGCTGTAATCCCAATACTAGTTGCTGTTAAAGCTGCTCCAGCAAAAACGGCGGGAATAACAGGAACATTAAAGAAGTAGACTAAACCTGCCGTACCAGTAGCAAAAGGAGCAATAACCCCTACCACTGCTACTATTGCTGCTTGAGGTCCAACCCGAATTAATTCTTTCAGGTCTGATTCTAAACCAATTTCAAATAGAAGAATAATTACGCCTAATTCTGATAAAAGAGAAATTACTTCACTTTGAGCCGCAAAAACACTAGAAGAGGCTTCAGTGGTTAAACCCGCCGTACTTTGTAAAAAAGTAATAACTAGAGAATCTTCTGCTGTACAACCAGCTTCGGGAAAAATCAATAACTTGAAAGCAGAAACTCCAACTAGAACTCCTCCTACTAGTTCACCGAGAACTGGAGGAAGATTAATCCGAGAGCAAATTTCTCCTCCCAGTTTACTAGCAAAATAGATTATTACTAAACTAAGCAATACTCCAGCTAAAACTAAGGAACTACTTTCTGCTTCTGAGTTGTCTGCTGTTGCTAAGAGATGGAAGTCAGTTAAAAAAGATAATGAAGAAAAAAAGTTCATTGAAGAAATTGTAATGGTTATACTGTCGGCAACAAAACGTACTTATTACAATTTACTAGGTTCGTCGCGAAAAAATATCTTTTTGCTTTTGTAAGATCACAGCTAAAAGTAAATAAGCTATGATGTGAACGCCTAAAATTCCCCAATTTAAGCTGAGATTTGACCAAGTTGACTCATATACTGGAGTTGGTTGAAAAATTAATTCGCTACCAGGTATGTTTGATTCCATACTATTGATGTTGACTAGAGAACCATAAGCACCCATTGACCAACGACTGAGCATCAACCAGGAAAGTTTACTCGACCAACCATCTAATTCAAACAAAACTCCTGAAAAAATAATTTGTGGAATCATAATTAGAGGAAGGATGCCATTACCTTCATTTTCTGTCTTAATGTAGGCAGATAGCATTAAGCTGAGACTAGTACTAGCAAGCAAAGTCAAAAAAGTAGTTAGGGCAAAACCAATAGACCAAGGAATCAAGTTGGAAATAGGGGGATCGAAATTCCCCAGGACAGCAGCAGTAATGAGAATAGTTTGAACTAAGGCTATAGCACCACGAACGCAAACTTTAGACAGAATATAAGGAAACAGACCTAGATTAAGTAAACGTTCTCGAAAATAAATAGCCGATTCTTTGACGATTTCTCGAATCGAATTAGATAATCCTACCCAAATGGAAATACAACTAAAAATAAATAGTAGCCTTAGAGCCAAAGAAGCCTGGGCTAGAGTAGGAGGAGCAATTTTAACTAGGGGATTTTCATCTTGTAGACATAATGCCGTTAAAATGATAGTAATTGGTCCAGCAATTAAACAAAGAATTAAACTATAACGATCGCGCTCAATTAAAGTCCAATAACGCCGACTGAGTAAAAAGAGTTGTTTCCAGGGAGAAATTCCTGTATGAATGGAAGTATCGCCAGATTGTTGTTGATTTTTACCAGGACTAAGGGAAGTTTTAATGTAGGAATAGTATTCGGCCGAATGGAGATATCGCTTAGCCCATTGTCCTACATGGAGACTGATTTCTTCTTTTTGCTTTCCTTGATTTAGCTTAATGTAAATATCGGCAAAGTATTTAAAGTCTTTGGAAGGCATGTCAAAAAAGCTAAAAGCTTCCTGGGGTGGTCCAAAATAACATAACTTTCCCCCTAAACCTAAAAATGCCAGACGATCGCATACTTCTAAATTACCTGTAGCATGGGTAACTAGTACAATAGTACGACCTTGGTCTGCTAACTCTCTGAGTAATTGCATAACTTCTTTATCTAGACCAGGATCTAGACCAGAAGTAGGCTCATCTAGAAAGAAGAGTTTAGGATCGGCAAGTAACTCTACGCCAATACTGACTCTTTTTCTCTGTCCTCCACTGAGATTACGGACTAGAGTATGTTTAACATGAGTAAGTTTAATTTGTTCTAAAGTAGAGTCAACTAATCTTTTAATATTGGCATCGGGAGGTAGACGTAGTTGACAAGTATAAGTGAGTACTTCCTGAACCGTTAAATTACGATGAATAATATCATCTTGAGGTACATAGCCAATTTGCGAGCGATAAACTGCCCAATTTTGTCTTAAGTCATCCCCATTGAGATAAACATGACCAGAATTGGTGGGAGTAATACCTAGTAAACATTTCATGAGGGTAGATTTACCTGCTCCGCTACCTCCGACTAACGCCACTAATTGCCCAGGCTCAATTACTAAGGAGATGTTATTGAGAATAGTTTTTTCTCTTCCCAGCTTATCTTTAACTTTTCTGATTAGTTTGTGAGCATCGAGACGAATTTGGTTATTGAGGTTGTTTAATTCGATCGCTTCCCCTGTATAAAGCAAAGAAAAAGGGCCGATTTGAATTAGATCGTTTTCTTCTAATAAACTGCGTTTGTCTAGCCGTTTACCATTGATAAAAGTACCATTACTACTGTGATCGTGAAGGATATGCCCCCCCTTAGTATCAGGATAAATAGTCGCGTGGAGACGAGATACCGTAGGCGCATCTAATTTCATCGAAGAGTAGTACCCTGGACGAGGAGCCCTACCTAGCTCGACTGGCCACTCCTTAAGACCACTCAGAACTAAGCGACGTTTGCTTGGTATGGTAACGTGAGTACCACTTGGATTATAGTAGGTTAGAGTAATGCGATAACTAGGATCTTGACCAATCTGAAGCTGAACATTATTTTTAAGTAAGTAGCCTTCCGCAATAGTAATCCGTTTTTGATTGATGAAAATGCCATTTCTGCTCTGGTTAAGACGGTCTCCGTCATAAATTCGATAATCTTTTCCTTCTCGATAAATAATTGCTTGTTTCCGTGACAGAATTGTCCATCCTTGCTCTGGTATATTGATATCAGACCAATTAGGATCTCTGCCTAAATGATGAACATCCCCGCTGAGATATAATCGTAGAATTTGACCTTGATTATCTAATTCTATATATGGTTGAGTATTAACAACAGTCTGTTCAGAAAAACTACCATTCATGGCATTGCAAATAAATTTTAGCGATCCCTTCGATCCGAATTGGCTGCAATAAATATATTACAGCTAACTAGATTTTTTGATATTGTGATTTCCCTTTTGATTAATTAGTATAATTCCTTCTTAGAATACTAAATCTTAACTATTTAAGTTTAATTTTCTTGAGCTTAATCTATTTGCACCTATATTAATTATTTGGTGGATAAAAAAACTCTTAAAAATACCCAGAGCAACAAACAACTAAAGGCCCTCAGATATTACGTCATTTTTTTAAGAATACTAAATCTCAACAAAAATACTGCGAAATTTAAGCTAGATTAGCTTTAGGGTTAACAGAGCAAAAAACACAATACCTAAAAGTGAGGAAACAGGGGTCTGTGTTGAGAGCAAGGTGTATTTAGGGAGTTTTGAAGCCTATGTCTAATTCCGCGATGAATAACAATGAGATACCCTTTGGGACTACGATTGACAACCGTTACCTAATTCAGAAAGTTTTAGGACAAGGGGGGTTAGGTAGAACCTATCTTGCTTTAGATACTCATCGTTTTAATGAACCTTGCGTTCTCAAAGAATTTGCTCCTTTAGGTTCTGGACAATATGATTTAAGTAAATCGAGAGATTTATTTAAAAGAGAAGCGAAAATATTACATCAAATTACCCATCCTCAAATTCCCAAGTTTTTAGCTTGTTTTGAAGGGAAAGGAAGATTATTTTTAGTTCAAGAATATGTCAAAGGCCAAACCTATTCCCAACTTTTACAAGAGCGTCAGCAACAAGGTCAAGTTTTTTCGGAAATAGAAGTGGTCAGGTGGCTAATGAATATGCTGCCAATTCTGACTTATATTCATCAAAGAGGTATTATTCATCGCGATATTTCTCCTGATAATATCATGCAGCCTCAAGGAGAAGAACTGCCTGTCTTAATTGATTTCGGTGTAGGTAAGTTAATGAATCTCCCTTATGCAGATAAAGGAAATCAAGGCCATACCCCTTATCATTCTTTTGTGGGAAAAATGTCTTTTGTGGGGAAAATCGGCTATGCACCCAGAGAACAAATTAGCATGGGACGATGTTCTGAAAATAGTGATTTGTATGCCTTGGGAGTTACTGCTTTAGTATTGCTAACAGGAAAAATGCCCACTTTACTGCTAGATTACTACACTTTAGAATGGCAATGGCATAAATATGTGCAAATCAGTCCTGGTTTGTCTCAAATTCTCGATAAAATGACTGAAGATAGACCTATGGAACGCTATCAATCTGCTCAGGAAGTAATTGATAGTTTAAGAGAACTTGAATCAAATCAAGAAATTACTTTGACTCCTGAGTTAACTTCCCATATTACCGATTCTCATTTCTATCAAAAAGTTTCTTCCTTTCCTGGGGAAGATAGTAGTCAAATAGATGAAACTCCTCAAGAAGATTATGTTGATTATGTTTCTTCTTGGGACGAAGATGCTACTATCGCTTATGGGACTAATTCTGGATTAGCGGACAGGTCTCCTCAACAAGCAGAAAAACAACCATGGGCAAAACCTTCTCCTCAAAATTCTCCTTCAACCAAGTCTAGACAAGCTCAATCTCCCCCAGGAATAGAAGATACAATTCCTGTTAATTCTTCTGCCTCTTCTAATTCTCAATCAACATCCCGTTCTCAGAGAAGGCCAATTCGCGAGAGAATAACACCTACTCCCTCTCCTCAACAGTATAAGAAAACAGCTAGTAACCCTTCGCTTAGGTCAACTAGTTCTATAGATGAGGAGACTTTATTGGGGTCTATGGCTAACATTTCCAGACAAGGCATAGAAACAAAGTTTATCAAACTCTGTCAACAAGAGTTAGCCTACATTATAGGACCGATGGCAAATTTGATTGTGGAAGAAATTTTAGTTCAATATGCTCCTTCTTCTGCTGAAGATTTAGTCAATGCTCTTGCTGAACAAATCCCTGATACTCAGAAAGCTATTCAGTTCAAACGGAAGTTATTGTCATAAGTTTTAGGAGTTCAGGGTAGGAGTAAGGCAGTGTTTTGTCCCTACAAGAGTTCAGAGAAGATCAATCTCGATTCATTTTTTTGACTTGGCTAATTCTATTCATAGCCATTGCTAAACTTAGTTTCATCCGTTTAAAAGCTTCAGCTAAATTACCAATTTCATCATTAGCAGTTTTCTCGAATTCTGCATCCATATAGCCAGTACTAACTTCTTCTGCTACTCGCGCTATTTTTTTGAGAGGACTAATCACACTCTGATTGAGTAGATAATTTACTAACCAAATAATAAAAGCAAAAATGACTGACACAACTGCCATAATAATTACAAAAGATTGATTCGCCTGAGCTACTACTTTTTCTGCGGGAACAGAGATCATTTGCGCTCCTACAATTTCATTGAGTCTCCAACCCATACCATTGACTGAACCATAACGCTCAATCATACTTTTAGGAGCAACATCAGGAGTACTGTGACACTCTAAACAGCTTTCTTTCTTAATTTTAATGGGACGGGCGATATAAAAAAGTTTTCCCCCTGGAGCATTGTAGAATCCTCTTTTTTCTTTGGTTTGTTCTTGAGCAATAAATTTTTCTACTAATTTTGTCTCAAAAGCATTGGCTTTATCCCTTAGATTACTAGGATTAAGAGTGGCTTCCTTGTAGAAAAAATTGCGGTAATCGGAATCTTTTTGGCGTAAACCTTCAAAAACTTCTCTAGCTGAGTATGCTGGGATAGTTTCGGGGAGAAATACGGAATCAATTTGATCGATTAATTCTGGTTTTACTTGGCTGTCAGTGTATTCTCGCACCGAATTCATCGTTTCCATTAAAATTAATGCCTTACTGGCGATTTGATTTTCTGTATCTTTTTTAAGGACAAAATTTAAAGCTGTGCCAATTAAACCTAATCCCAAGATTAAAATTAGCAGGAGAAAAACTGTAAATTTTTGTCTTAATTTCCAATTTTTAAACATAATTCTGCAACATAAGTTATAAATTAAATGTCCTTATTCTTAGATCATAGAATTTTCCTTAGAAACTGTTTGTTAAACAAAAATTAAATGCGGATGTAGGTTTGCTTAGGCTTATAAATCATCCATTAAAAATTTATCTTTAAGAAATTTATTCGCTGTAAGTACCTGGGCAAATTTAATTATCTACTTTTCGGAAGCAGGGAAAGCAGAGGAACAGGGAAGGAAAGATGACTTTAACTATATTTCATATATTATACAAATAATTTTGCTTAGAAATTTAAGGTTATTTACCGATGTGTACATTAAAGATTCGTTATTTGACCCACTAAAGGCTATACGATCTCCTTTACTATCGGTAAATATACCAACTGTCTCATGAAAGATATGCTGCGGAGCGAGTAAGCAATCGCCATCCTCTGTATTACTGATGAATGTGGTTTGAAATATAATTCACTCAACCAAGAATTGCTGATTAGCTTTTACTAGCTTTTTTAGTAGTGGCTTTTTTAGTAGTGGTTTTCTTCTTAGCAGTTTTTGTAGATTTTTTAGTGGTCTTTTTAGTCGCAGCTTTTTCCGCTAATAAAGCTAATGCTGCCTCCAAAGTAATACCTTCTACTGTTTCTCCTTCAGGAAGACCAACATTGACTTTACCGTGTTTAATATAGTCGCCGTAAGGTCCTTTATAGATATTCACTGGTTCGTTATCTTCAGGATGAGAGCCTAATTCTCTGAGAGGTTTTTTGCTACTTTTACCGCGAGTACGTTTGGGTTGTGCTAATAATTCTAAAGCGCGGTCGAGATTTACTGTTAAGATATCGTCTTCTGCTTTGAGAGAACGATAGTCTCTTTGCAACTTTTTCTCCCCCTCTTCTTTAAATTCGTGAACAACATAAGGACCAAAACGACCCAAGTCAGCTTTGATTTTACCTTCTGTACCTGGGTGTAATCCTAACAGACGGGGGAGAGATAATAAACCCACGGCAATTTCTAAAGTAACGTCTTCTGATTTAACTCCTTTAGGAAGAGATTTTTGTTTTGGTTTAGGATTATCGTCGGTCTTATCACCTAATTGTACATAATCTCCATAAGGGCCTTTCTTAAGGTAAATTGGTTCTCCTGTTTCTGGATGCAGTCCTACTTTATCAGGACCTTCTAATTTTTGTTTAACCAAAGATTGTATCTGTTTGGGGTCTAGATCGGCGGGAGTTAAATTGACAGGGATAGCAACTTTAAGAGATTCTTCTTCCTCATTGTCACTATCCACTTCGATAAAAGGACCATATCTACCAATCCGAATCTTCGCATCTAAGTTATCTAAACGGAGCGTTTTCGCAGCAATGGTGTCTATTTCTGCTTCTCTAACTTTTACCTGAGTTTCTAAACCTTTTTCTCCTTTAAAAAAGTCTTTGAGATAGGGTAGCCAGTGAGCAGATCCTCTAGCAATTTCATCTAGAGTTTGCTCCATTTGAGAAGTAAACCCTGTATTAACCAAATCGGGGAAATGTTCTTCTAGCAAGCTTGTCACAGCAAATGCCGTAAAACTTGGTACTAAAGCTTTACTTCGCATTTGAGCATAACCGCGATCGATAATAGTACCGATCACCGTAGCATAGGTACTCGGTCTACCAATTCCTTCTTTTTCTAAGGTTTTTACCAGAGAGGCTTCTGTGTATCTAGCAGGGGGTTGGGTTTCGTGTCCGATAGCTTCTAGTTCTTTACAATCAGGAGTATCTCCTACTTTAAGGGGTGGGAGTAATACTTCTCGATTTTCTAATGCTGCTTCAGGATCGTCCGAACCTTCCACATAAGCACGGAAAAAGCCAGGAAAATCGATTCTTTGCCCCGATGAGCGAAAAACTGCATTTTCTACATCTACATTAACTGTAATCTGGGTAAGTCTTGCTTCTGCCATCTGACAAGCCACAGTCCTTTTCCAAATTAAGTCATAGAGTTTAAATTCTCGATCTGCTAACCCTGTTTCTTTGGGTGTACGGAAAGTATTACCCGCAGGGCGAATAGCTTCGTGGGCTTCTTGTGCGGATTTACTCTTGGTACTGTATTGCTTTGGTTTGGGACTGAGATATTCTTGTCCATACATTTGTTCTACACAAGACCTAGCTGCGGCGATCGCTTCTGTAGACAGGTGGACTGAATCCGTCCGCATATAGGTAATGTAGCCTTGTTCGTAAAGTTTTTGGGCAACCCGCATAGTATCTCTAGCGGAAATACCTAGCTTACGGTTGGCTTCTTGTTGCAGAGTGGAAGTAGTAAAAGGTGGGTAAGGTCTTCTTTTGGTAGCTTTCTCTTCTCTATTACTAACAGTCCAAGTTTGCTCAATCAACCTTTCTTTAAGAGCATTGGCTTGCGTCTCGTTGAGCAAAACTACATCTCTACCTTCAGCAATTTTGCCTGTATCGGGGTCAAAATCGCTACCTGTAGCTAATTTTTTGCCGTCTAGAGTAATTAATTTTGCGTCAAAAGGACTTTGATCTTGTTCTAAAATCGCTTTTAAATCCCAATAATCCCCAGACTGAAAAGCACGACGTTCTCTTTCTCTCTCTACCAATAACCGTACTGTTACTGATTGTACTCTTCCTGCAGATAAACCACGAGCAATTTTTTTCCAGAGTAAGGGAGAGAGAGTATATCCAACTAATCTATCCAAAATACGGCGAGTTTCTTGGGCGTGAACCAAGTCTTCATCCACATCTCGGCAGTCTTGTAAGGCTTTTTGGATTGCTTCTCTGGTGATTTCGTGAAAAACCATCCGTTTGACAGGAACTTTAGGTTTGAGTAGCTGTAGTAAATGCCAACTAATACTTTCTCCTTCTCTATCTTCGTCTGTAGCTAAAATCAGTTCATCTGCTTCTTTGAGAGCATCTTTGAGCTTCTGTACTACCTTTTTCTTGGTTTTCGGAACAACGTAAATTGGTTCAAACTCATTTTCTACATTAACTCCAAAATCTTTTGCCCAACGTTTATCTTTGTAGGCAGCAGGTATTTCATCCGCCGATGAGGGTAGATCGCGGACGTGTCCCATCGATGCTTCGATTTGATAGCTAGAAGGCAGATAGTTACGGATAGTACGAGCTTTAGCAGGAGATTCAACAATGACCAGGGTTGACATAGAAATATAGAAATGAATTAGCGCAGTAAAAAAACTAGGTGTCTATTTTGAATTAAGATTAGCTTCCTAAATTGGTATCTATAGTAGTTGTAACAACAAACATCTTGTTTGAGAGAAATTAAATTTATATTCAACATACCCAACAAATATCATTAGTTTGCGCTTAATTACCTGAGATAAGATAAGCAGGTTTCCGCAAGATTAAGACAGTTTGTAGGTTACAATCCTCTGTAAAGGTTTTTTAACTAAGCTAACTTTGCTTTCCTAGATTGTCATCTTTTTTGAATATGCTTGGTTAGCAGAAAGAAAGTTGACAACTTACCAATTACTATTTTTTTGACTTTACCGAAAACCCTATGGATTTTTCTAGTAATATTGCTGCCCAACTTAACGCTGGAATAATTTTGCCAGAAGGGATTGTAATTCTTACCCTTATGGTAATTTTAGTAGGTGATTTAATTGTTGGTCGAAATTCCGCCCGCTGGCTACCCTATGTAGCGATCGCTGGTTTATTGACATCTATAGTAGCTCTTTATTTCCAGTGGGATACTCCCGATCCCGATGCTTTTCTTGGTGCTTTTAGTGGCGACAATCTCAGTATCATTTTCCGAGGAATTATTGCTCTGTCTACGGCAGTCACTATTCCCATGACTATTCGCTATATCCAGCAGTCAGGTACTTCTCTAGCAGAATTTATTGGCATTATGCTTACTGCTACTTTGGGGGGAATGTTCCTCTCTGGGGCAAATGAGCTAGTGATGATTTTTATCTCTCTCGAGATGCTCAGTATCTCCTCCTACCTGATGACGGGCTATATGAAGCGAGATCCTCGTTCTAATGAAGCAGCACTGAAATACTTGCTCATTGGAGCTTCTAGTTCCGCTATTTTCCTCTATGGCGTATCTCTGTTATATGGTTTGTCTGGAGGAGAAACTAATTTAAACGCCATCGCAGCTACCATTCCTGATGTTACTGGTGGTCAATCTTTAGGACTAGCGATCTCTCTTGTGTTTGTCATTGCTGGTATTGCTTTTAAGATTTCTGCTGTTCCTTTCCACCAATGGACACCTGACGTTTATGAAGGTTCTCCTACTCCTGTAGTGGCATTCCTCTCTGTCGGTTCTAAAGCAGCGGGTTTCGCCCTGGCTATTCGGATGCTAGTTACAGCTTTTGCTCTAGTTAGCGAACAGTGGCATTTTATCTTTACTGCCCTAGCTATTCTCAGTATGGTACTGGGTAATGTGGTAGCTTTGGCACAAACCAGTATGAAGCGGATGTTAGCTTATTCTTCGATCGCTCAAGCTGGTTTCGTTATGATTGGTTTGATTGCTGGTACAGATGCGGGCTACTCTAGCATGATTTTCTACTTGCTAGTTTACTTGTTTATGAACTTGGGAGCCTTTACTTGTGTAATCCTCTTTGCCTTACGCACTGGCACAGATCAAATCAGCGAATATGCAGGACTATATCATAAAGATCCTGTAATCACTCTTTGTTTAAGTATTTGTCTCCTTTCTTTAGGTGGTATTCCTCCTTTAGCTGGTTTCTTCGGTAAGATTTATCTCTTCTGGGCTGGTTGGCAAGCAGGAATGTATGGTTTGGTTTTACTTGGCTTAGTCACTAGTGTAGTTTCCATTTACTACTATATCCGTGTAGTCAAAATGATGGTAGTAAAAGAACCTCAGGAAATGTCAGAATCTGTCAAAAACTATCCTGAAATTAACTGGACTTTGCCAGGAATGCGTCCTATGCAAGTGGGTCTAATTGTTTCTGTAATTGCTACTTCTTTGGCAGGAATTTTATCTAATCCTTTGTTTACTTTGACAACTGATTCTGTTACTAGTACGCCAATTTTACAGTCGGCAGCAATAGTACAAGAATTACCAACAGATAAACTGGAAATTTCCGATAATTTTTAGTAATTACATGACAATTTAATTTCGTCGGGGGCGAACCACCGTTCGCCCCTACATTTTATTTTGATAATATTCACACATATCTTGAACGATATTGGCTGGAACTAAATGATCGATCGCGCCATCAAATTGAGCTATTTCTTTCACTACACTACTACTTAAAAAACTATATTCTTTAGCAGTAGCCAAAAAAACAGTTTCTATTTCATCCCATAGAGTACTATTCGTATGTGCCATCTGTAATTCTTTTTCAAAATCTGATAGAACTCTTAAGCCTCTCAATAATACTTTTGCTTCTCTTAGTTTGGCGTATTCTACAGTAAGTCCACTAAAATAATCGACTTGAACATTGGGTAAATGGCGAGTACAATAACGAATTTGCTCTACTCTTTTTTCTACACTAAATAAAGGCTTTTTACTAGGGTTAGAAAGAACAGCGACAATTACCGAATCAAAAAGTTGGGCACCGCGATCGATAATATCTAAATGACCAAAAGTAATGGGGTCGAAACTACCTGGATAAATAGCAATCATAGAATTTAAAATTTGAAATTATTTTATTATTAGGTTACGAAAATTTTTCGATTACAATTATAGCTAAAATAATAATAGCTAAATATACTCAGCAAAAATATGCAAAATACAGAAAAAAATTAATTTGTTATTTTTCTTTGAGAGATAGCTTTTTTTAAAATAAAGTAGTAGTTATTTTCCCTTGCTTAAGCCCTTTAAAAATGGCACTATTATCTTTACTATCTTGTTTCCAAGATAATTACAAAATCATAATTTTAATTCTTACTTTGCGCGATCACTCTTGACATTAAATAATTTTAGGTTTTACTTCTAGATATAGTATCCAACTATGAATATTTTTTCTCATCAATAACCTCGTAGGAAATGAGGTTTTGTAATTTTTGTGAATAGTATTTAGGTAAACCTTTAGGTGGGATGGGATTATCTATTCGATGTCCGCGTATACCAGCGATCGCGCCAAAAAAATTCTAGTATCTTATTAGATACCATTCACCATCTGATATACCATGCTAGCCATTTTTATCTTTAAACTCATTGATGCTGTGAATATCCTTACTCATAGAGTGAATTATCTACAAAATCTCACTTAAATCTAAAATAAATCCAGGTAAAACATCTTCTCCTGATAAGGTTTGAGGACTATTTAAAATCTCTACTTGTTGCCCAACTCTATATATTTCTACAGTTTTCGCTGATGGTTCGATTAACCAACCAAGTCTCACGCCATTATCTAAATATTCTTGCATCTTTGCTTGTAAGTCTTCGTATCTTTGGTTTTTGATATCGCTAGGACTTACTAATTCAATCACAAAATCAGGAGCAATAGGGGGGAAGCCTTGTTTTTCTCTTAAGGTTAATGCATTCCAACGTTCTAATCTAATCCAGCTAACATCAGGACTTCTTCTCGCACCATTAGGTAAAACAAAAATAGTAGAAGAATCAAATGCTTCTCCAAGTTTTTCTTGACGATTCCAAATTCCTAAATCTAAATATAGATTGAAGTTTTTTCTTCCTGCTTCTCCACCTGTGGGACTCATAACAATTAATTCTCCATCTTTAGTTAGCTCCATGCGTGCTATTTGTTCCGCGTATGCTAGTTGCTCGAATTGTTCTGGAGTTACTCTGAATCCCTTGGGAATAGCGATCGATTCCATGTTTTTACTCGAATCTCTTTTAACTTATTATAAATCTGGTGATATCATTGGCTGAATAAGAAAAATTGTTCTCAAAAGATGATGCTGTAAATATCAGTGAATTATTTAAAAAATCTCGCTTAAATCTAAAACAAACCCAGGTAAAATATTTTCTCCTGATAGAGTTTGAGGATTATTTAAAATCTCTACTTGTTGCCCAACTCTATATATTTCTACTGTTTTCGCTGTTGGTTCTATTAACCAACCAAGTTGAACCCCATTATCTAACTATTCCTGCATCCTCGCGCGTTCCCTTGCGCCTGACGGCGACGCGGGGTCGCTCGTCATTTTCGCTTGTAAGTCTTGAGATCGCTGATTCTTGAGATCGCTTGGACTTACCAATTCAATGACAAAAT
>JBFRWE010000431.1:0-15885 GCA_051439345.1 Xenococcaceae cyanobacterium | reverse complement strand
ATTACTAATACTGCCGAGAAACATTTCTTTTAGTCCAGTCAGACCTCTGCTACCTACTAAGATTAGGTCGGCGGACCAGGTTTGCGCCGACTCGCAAATATTCCGCCCTGGATAACCCAAGCTTTGCCCCCATTCAGTCTTAACTCCTGCTTGAGTGGCTTCTTCTGCCAGCGACTGCAATAATTCTAGTCCTTCTTGTTCCAATTTCTGCCAATGTTGTTGATAAAGGTTAACCATAGATTCGTCTATCGGCTCGGATGCTCGACCATAGTAAATAAACGGACTGGGATAAATCTTTTCTTCAGAGGATAAAACGTGCAGCAGCATCAAGCTCGCCCCTGTTGTTTGAGCCAAAGACAGACCCGCTTCAAAGACCTTTTTGCTCATTGTCGAATGATCTATTGCCACCAAAATTTTGTTAAACATCTCTATTTCCTCTAGCCTACTGCTATATATAAACTAATAATTTGAGGAACTTATGAGTAAAGATGAACCCTCCTTAAGAAATATGGCTTTTAATAAAGGCGGTATTATGCCACCTGCAATGACATCTTGGTATCTAGCAAAATTTTAGAGAGAGGATATGAAACTGCAAATATCTAACCAACTACGCCTAACCATTGCTGGATTTATCGGGCTGTATTTGCATGGAATTGTTGTAGCAACCCCAGGGGCTTTTTTACCAAAGTGGATAGTAGCATTTGATAATGAAGTTAATATAGGAGCTTTCTATACAGTATTTTTAATTAGCAGTTTAGTAGGACTTATCCTGGTTGCCAGAAGAAAAAAACGCCATCCCTTTTTGGCTATTGCCTTTGCCACGATCGGAGTTGCGTTTGCTGCCTCATCAGTTACTCCTACTTTTTTGTGGATTAGCCTAGCAGCTTTACCTCTTGGTTTTGGAGACGGAATTCTCAATTTTCATTGTAATAATTTGGTAGGAGAGCTACACCCAAACCGTCGGATTGTGCTGCTCAACTGGGCTAATGCTACTTTTGGTCTGGGAGCTTTAAGTACTCCCTTACTCAGTACATTTTTGCCTTGGCGATGGGCATTTTTATTGGTAGCAGTCTTAGCCTTAAGTTCTATTCTGCTAGCATGGGATGCGCCACCTATTTTGCACTATGCACCCAAACAAGAGCAGATTGATTGGAAACAAGCTAGTCCTTTTTGGCTAGTAATTTTTTTGTATGTAGGTCTAGAAAGTTCAATTGGTACTTGGAGTGGAACTTATTTGAGTAGCGTCGGTTGGAGTATTAGCCACAGTAGTACTTTATTATCTATTTATTGGTTAGGACTGAGCTTAGGACGGTTGAGTCTTGGTATCTGGGTTAATCCTAGACCCGTGTTAAGGTTACGGTTTCTTTTGCTGGCAGGAGTGGGTTCGATCGCACTGACATTTATTCCTTCTTTTGGCTTCTTCTTCGCAGTAGCAGCTTTTTTCTATGGTCCAACCTTTGCTACTATATTTGCCTTGCTACAAGAAAGGTGTGGTCATGGTGCATTAAGTTATCTGTTTTATGCTGCATACTTAGGTAAAACGCTAATCCCAGCCTTATTAGACCACATTGATAATTCATTGTATTTACCCTCTGGATTTTTAGGGCTAGCATTGCTGCTTTATCTAATGAGCTATCAACTTCCTATCAGAAAATTTAAAAAAGCTATAAGCTATAAACCATAAGCTTTTTAGATAATCTTCTCCGTATTATATTGACTCCCAAGATGATTACAGCCAAAAAAATCAAAAAAATCATTACACTTGGACTGCCGAATCAATCTCGATCGATACCCAAACCCAATTATTACAAGGAGCTAACGATATTCGCAAACCCGCAGGTGCAGCAGTAGCGTATTAATAGTTGTTAGTTGTTAGTTTTTATGAAAAATTTATCTTTTCTTGGGGAAATTCCCCTAGCCGTACTATCTTTCTTATTTTACAAAATCACTAAATTTATCATTGGTAACTTATTTACTATTTATCTTGCTATCAACAAAGATAAAGTTTCCCAATGGCGAGTCTTATCTCAAGAAACTATCGACTCCCCTTTGACTTTACCTGTCTTAATGACCAAAGGACCTCGTTGGAACACCCATGCTATTATCGGTACTCTTGGTCCTTTTTCCGTAAATGAATCTATTGCGATCGATCTTGAATCTGCTAATAACTCTGCTCAGTCTTGGATTGCAGTTGTTTATAGTTTTCCTAGCTATAAAACCGTTACTAGTATCAAATCTGATGATATTGAAACTATTAATAAATGGTATTCTCTAGAGCTTAAATCTGGTAAATATTCTTTAGGATTGAGATATTATAATCGTTTGGATATGATAAATTTGCCAGCTATTAAGGTAGACGATCGAGAGTTAGTATCTGCCGAACCTACTCCTCAAGACATTAATGATTTTTATTACGACCTAATCAAAGCCAAAAACTGGTTTTACTCAAGCTTGCACTATTATATTTTTACCATTCTCAAGTTCAGAAAATGGTTGCCAGAATCTTTGGTCAGAAAAGAATATTTACCCGTAGGCGCACCAGATACTTTTTTTGCTTACAATTATGTGGATCGAGGTCAATCTTTAGAAATTGACCTTACCTCGGAAATTATTAATAACTTTGATATCTATTTTACTCTCTACGATCGCTCTAGCTTACCTTTGAGTTGGTGTCAGATTAAATCAGAAAAATACACTCTGCCAGCAGGAGATAATCAAGGCTATTATTTACTCAGAATCAGACCTAATTCATCTAACTTTAAAGCCGAATCTCTACAAGCTCAAATAGTTTCTCTAGAGTCTGATATTCAAAAATTACAAATCATTTAGACAAGAAAGCAATACGAAATGTTTTGATATTAACTACAAACTCTTGATGGTTGAGATTAGTAGTGTTTACTACTGGTTGGTAACTACTCTTTAGTCAATAAAGAATATTTAGCTTGCACCCAAACTGCTGATAGTGAGTTTGTCGATATAGGCAAGGGTGGTTTACCCCAAAATCCTGAAGAGCTTCTAGTAGAAAATGCGATCGAGGTAGAATTAGTTGCACCTATCACTGTATCAGCAGAATAAATTACATCCCAGAGGGAAATAGAAGAGGATTTATTAAAGATCGACATCAACAATAACCTCAAGCCTAATCTTATGTTATCAATAGAGCAAAACAATCAGCAGGTATAGGTTAACCATGAAGCTATCAGACTATAATCAAATGCCTACCGTAGCAGCGATTATGAAGTCATGTCCCTATTTTGCCCATCCTGAGGAGTCTGTGGCCCATCTCCTCAAATTGATGAAACAGCACGATATCCGACACGTACCCATTCAAAAAGGTGGGCGCGTAGTAGGAATTGTGTCCGAGCGAGATTTGCGTTGGATGGGAAGCCCTGCCATTGTACTACCCGATCCTGAAGAGATTCCGATTGTTCATGTGCAAACTAATAGTCCCTATACAGTGGAGATAACTACCCCACTAAATACGGTTGTGCAGGAAATGGCTGAGAGAAAGATCGGTGCAGCAGTGGTAGTCAAGTCAGGAGAATTAGTAGGAATAGTGACTGTTACCGATATTTGTCGGGTGTTAGCAGGACTTTTAGAATCGCAATTTAGTTAAAGGAGTGAGGTCAAATTTTTGGTCCTCTGGTCTATGTGACCATGACCTACCGAGACCAACTAGAAGAGCAAGAGGAAAATAAGGGGTTTTTTCGTTTGAACTCCATACCAATAACTTGGGAGTTTTTAGGAATTAAGCTAACATTAAAAACAAAAATTTTTTCGATCGCATCCCATTCTCCAGGCAACTTCAATAAATAATGCAACAATCACCACCAACTTCTTTACTATCAGCAACCAAACTATCCAAAAGTTTTGGTGGGATCAAAGCTGTAAGTAATGCAACAATCACTGTCAATCAGGGGAGTATCACTGGTTTAATTGGACCAAATGGGGCAGGAAAAACTACTTTATTTAATTTACTCTCTAATTTCATTCGTCTCGATCGAGGGGAAGTTATTTTTGCTGGTCGAGCAATTCATCATCTTCAACCCCATGAAATTGCTCAACTAGGTTTTATTCGTACTTTTCAGGTAGCAAGAGTTCTTTCCCGACTATCAGTACTAGAAAATATGCTGCTAGCCAAACAAAGGCAAACAGGAGAAAACTTTTTTAAGGTTTGGTTGCAGCAAAACAAACTGAGGCAAGAAGAGCGAGCTAATAAACAACAGGCAATGGAGATTTTAGAGTCTGTGGGACTAGCGGAAAAAGCTTATGATTATGCGGGGGCATTATCTGGAGGACAACGAAAATTACTAGAGATAGCACGGACGCTCATGAGTAATCCTAAATTAGTTTTACTTGATGAACCTGCTGCTGGAGTCAATCCTACTTTAATTAATCAAATTTGTGAACATATTCTGGAATGGAATAGACAAGGAATATCTTTCTTAATTATTGAACATAATATGGATGTAATTATGTCATTGTGTCATCATGTTTGGGTGTTAGCTGAAGGAACAAATCTAGCTGATGGTAAACCAGACGAGATTCAAAGTAATCCCCAAGTATTAGAGGCTTATTTGGGTGATTAGTCCTGACTCCTGAACTTCCGAACTTCTGAACTTCCGACTTCTGACTTGCCTAGCTGTCAAATATAATATCTAAACTCAACTTAGAATAAATTCTTGCTGCGATCGAGACAAAGCTAAAGATTTTATAAATAAACAGCAGGAAAAAAATGTGATATTTTAGTCTATGTAAAGATACGTAAAGAAATCTCAGAATTTCTAGCTCAAACCTACCCCTATTAATTTGTGACCTCTTCTTCTACCTCTAATTATTCTTCCCAAGTTCAAAATCCTCTCCTTGATTTATCATCTTGGCAAAATCAGAAGCCTCAAGCTAAACGAGTTTTTTTTGCAGCCTCTTTCTTAGTTTCCATACCAGTATTTTTCCAAGCACCAATAGTGAGGTTATTTCCGTGGTTAAGTTTGGGATTAACCACTTTTTGGATAGTCCTTGGTTGGCTTTTGTTCCAACGCCCTCAAACTCGTTGGTGGGGAGATATATTATTAGGCTTTAGTTGGAGTTGGCTAGCCGGTTCAATTTACTGGGGCTGGTTGCGCTGGGAACCCTTAATTCATATCCCTGTAGAAGCCATTGGTTTACCCTTCGCATTCTGGTGTGTTTGGCGAGGTTGGGCTTTAGTAGGTAATTACTTTTATCTCGGTTCTTTGTTAGGAACAGCAATTACTGATTTATATTTTTATCTTACGGGACTCATACCCTATTGGCGTAAGTTAATGAATGTCGATCCCGCTTTAGCCTCTCCCATCTTTCATTCTGCCCTAGATCGAATGCAAACTCTTTGGGGTATCAGTTGGGCAATTGTTCTAGTTAATTTATTGTTAGCTGTTAGTTTTTGGTCACTAAGAAAAAGACAACTTCATTGGTGGGCATTTGCTGGAGCAGTATTGAGTACAATCTTAGTGGACAGTTTGTTTTGGATTGCTGCATACTTTGCCTAAAGAGCTTGTAGCTGCTAATTCAATGCTATTCGACTAAATCTCATATCTCGCCTATGACTTCTAGCAATAGTTCTTCTGTTAACTCAGACTCTTTTGCCACTCGATTATCCCAATTACTGCTCAACGAAACCACGCTATATGTTACTAAAAGACTATTACAGGCACTTTTAACTCTATTTCTAGCTTCTGCTCTCAGTTTTGCCATTATTCAGCTTGCACCTGGAGATTATCTGGATACATTAAGGAACAATCCGCAAATATCTCCCGAAAGAATCGCCGAACTACAACAGCAATTTGGTCTAGATAAGTCTCCTTTGGAACAATATGGACGATGGTTGTGGCGAGTGATTACTCGTTTTGATTTTGGAATGAGTTTTGTTTCTTTTCGTCCTGTCTCTTCATTACTATTAGAAAGAATACGTGCAACTTTACTTCTTGCTGTTGCTTCTATTATTATTACATGGGCGATCGCTCTTCCTTTAGGAATTATCGGTGCAGTCAAACAAAATACTATAGTTGATAAGTTTTTGCGGGTACTTAGTTATGTAGGTCAAGGTTTCCCCAGCTTTATCACTGCATTACTACTACTAATTTTTGCTCAATACACTTCTCCTTTGTTTCCTGTTGGGGGAATGACCAGTATTAACCACGAAGAGTTATCTTTTTTCGGTAAGATTCTTGATATTGGCTGGCATATGATTTTACCTCTTGTAGCTTTGAGTGTTACTAGTTTTGCTGGCTTGCAACGTCTTACCAGAGGACAGTTACTAGATGTTTTGCGTCAAGATTATATTCAAACTGCCCGCGCCAAAGGATTACCAGAAAATAAAGTCCTCTACGTTCATGCTTTACGCAATGCCATTAATCCTCTAATTACTTTACTCGGATTTGAATTTGCTAGTTTGCTTAGTGGCACATTTATCACCGAATTTTTCTTCAATTGGCCAGGTTTAGGGCGTTTGATCTTACAAGCAGTGCAAGCCCAAGACCTTTATTTAGTTATGGCAAGTTTAATGATGAGTGCAACCATGTTAATTATTGGTAATTTGCTGGCAGATTTATTATTAAAAGCCGTCGATCCTCGGATTAAGTTGGAAGATTTAAAATAAGTGCTTAGCTGAAAATTTTAAGTAATGCGGGGTGTTTAAATTTGAACTATCAAGCTGATTTTTATAGATGGACACAAGAGCAAGCAAAGCTCTTAAGAAATAGGCAGATAGAGGGAATTGATTGGGATAATCTTGCTGAAGAAGTTGAGGATATGGGCCGTTCTGAAAAAAGACAGTTAGAGAGTAGACTGGAAGTGCTAATTATACATCTGCTCAAGTGGCAGTTTCAACCTGGCTTTCGATCGCGATCGTGGCAATTAACTGTCAAGGAACAACGCCTTCGTTTGGATAAATTAATTAAGGAGAATCCTAGTCTTCAATCTAGCTTGGAGGATGCGGTAATAAAAGTTTATCCTCTAGCGGTTATTGGTGCAGAAAAAGAAACAGGATTGTCCTCATTCCCTGAAAGTTGCCCCTATCAACTCAAAGAAATATTTTCCCCGACTTTTTTTCCTGGCGATTAGAAACATCGAATAATACATCTAAACTTATTCATCAAGATTATACGCAATAAAGTTAATCTTTATTGTGTTATTTTTGAGTTTTCAAATATTAATTTTCAGTGATTTTACTGATTGACAATTTTCAGCAAATAAAGGGCAAAATTTACACCTGGAAAATTATTGAAGATAATAAGTTTACCTCCTCGAATACAATTCGAGGAAGTTTTTTGTGATTATTGATGAAGATGATATACTAACGTTCTTCAATAGGAATATAGGAAGCATTGTGTACTCCTGTATAAACCTGGGTAGGACGAAAAATGCGATTAACAGTTAGTTGTTCTTTCCAATGTGCTAACCAACCAGCAACACGAGCGATCGCAAAAATCGGCGTAAACAAATCGCTAGGAATACCAAGTTTACGGTAAACTAAACCAGAATAAAAATCAACGTTAGGATAAATACCTTTATGACCTAATTTTTCTTCAATTACTTTCTCCAATTCCACAGCAAGGGCATAATAGCGATCGTGACCAGTTTCATCAAATAGTTGTTCGGCTAAACTTTGTAGGATAGTAGCCCGTGGATCTTTGACTTTATAAACTCGATGTCCAAAACCCATAATCTTTTTCTTATTAGTAATACAATGTTCTGCATAGGAGCGAACATTATCGATCGAACCAATTTCTTCTAACATTAATAATACTTCTTCATTAGCACCTCCATGCAAAGGTCCTGCCAAAGTACCTACAGCAGAAGCAACCACAGCATAAGGATCGGTTAAAGTAGAAGCTGTTACCATCGCGGAAAAGGTAGAAGCATTAATTGTATGTTCTGCATGAAGAGTAAGACAAACATCAAAAATTCTTGCTGCTAAAGGATGAGGTTTCCTTTCTGTCAACATATACAGAAAATTAGTAGCATAATCAAGTTCGTCATTAGGTTGAATTGGATCGTTTCCTCTCCGCATTTGGTGAAAAGCAGCTACCATAGTCGGTATTTTAGCTAGTAATCTTACTACTGCCTTTCTAATGTATTTAGGGTCATCTAATGCTCGACGAGAATAAAATAGTCCTAAAGCTGCTGCTGAAGTTTGTAATGCGTCCATGGGATGACCGGATTCAGGAAAGCATTTCATCATATCCCGAATACGATATTTAATACGTCTATGGTAAATGATATCTGTTTTAAATTCTTCTAACTCTTCTTTAGTAGGTAATTTATCCCAAATAAGTAAATAAGCTGTTTCTAAAAAACTACCTTTAAAAGCTAATTCTTGTACATTAATACCACGATATTCTAATATTCCATGCTGACCATCAACATGGCTAATACTTGATTTTGCTGCTGGAATATTTTCTAAACCAGGCTTATATTCACAAAGTGTAGCTGTCATGTTTTTCTAGAGATTTAATGCAGAATAACATATATATTTATAGTACCTGATACCAATTTTCTATTTCTATTTTCGCTGAATATTTGATGAATATTTGATGAATATTTAAGTATAATTAATTCAATTTAAGTATCTTTACATAGATAAGATACACAAGTTTACCTTAATCTTGGCATCAAGCTAATTAAATCAGCCATTTAGGAGAAGCTAAGAGAAACAGTTGGCTTGTACCTAAAGGTCGATCGATATCTAATATTTTTAGACCAATTACACCAGCTTTTTTAACGATAATTTGCTCTCTTATGCTGCCCCACACCAACATTTCTGCCCAATCACCTAAATCTGGCTGATGACCAATCATAGCTAATTTGTAATCTGAATTAACAGAAGAAAATTGTCCTTTTAGCGAGTCTAGCCACTCTTGAATATTACCATTAGGTGACAGAGGTGGGAAAATTGTAATTTTTTGGCTTAAACCTATCTGTTGGAGAATTTCTGCTGTTTGATAAGCTCTTACCAAAGGACTAGTAAGAATTAAGTCGAACTTCAATCCCACTGCTGCCAGCTTTTTGGCGACAAGAGTCGTTTTATTAACACCTTTATCAGTTAAAGGACGCTCTTCATCTTGGCTGTAAGTACCTCTTTCGGCTGCAATCCCATGACGAATAAGATAAATTTCCATACCTCAAAATGTAGCTAATAATTCTTTTTGTCCACTCTGCAAGTCTTTGAGAATCTAGGCTATATCTACTTATATCTTGGAATTATTCATTTTCGGTTGTTAGTTGTCAGCAAAAAACAAATATTTGATAGCTGTTATGGCTACTCCTCCGACGATAGCACCAAACGCTGTCCTACTAATTGTCTCCTCGTTACTCAGCCTTTTATCGATGCCAGCAATTTTTTCATCGAGTTTGATTATCGATTTCTCTACTTCGGTTATGCGATTATTGACTTCCTTAAACTCGGCTTTCATCTCTTTGCCGAGTGTATCGATCTTACCGATTAGATCTGTTAGAAGCTTGTCTGTGTTACTCTCCATACAAGTTTACATTTTAGAGAAAGAATCTTCATATAGCAAAGGCTTGAACTTTTGTACTATAAAATTCGCAGCCTTTACGCTAATACTAGTCAGTTTGGATCACACTATCATCAGGATTAACTAGACGGAGAAGCTTTTGCTTGATTTGGGTGTCAAATACTTCCCATTTAATTTTGGCGTATTCAGAATTATCGTTAAAACTGCCTAAGAAACCTACAGGAATTTCAAACCCTCCTGCCATGTAACGCCCTCCTCCAAAAAATCTTCCTTGGGCATCTTTACCAAAAGCTTCTTTAATAAATTCGTCAGGATCGAGGGTTAATTTACTAGTTCTGAGAGAACCTATTACCAACTCTATATCTTCGTCTTGGTCGTGAACAATCCCGTAAACAACAGCAGTGTGAATGTCTTCTTCTGTGATTAAAAAGTCTGCTGCTTGGGGTATGGCATCTCGGTCATCGTAACGTAAATAGCCTACTCCTGCTAAAGAAAAGTTATTTTTGATAATGCGATTTCTTAACGCTCTTTCAATCACATCCATCACACGGCGCGATCGCGCTGATTGTAGCACGGCATTGAGTAATTGAGAATCATAAAAACGACTCAGATAGGCAGCAGCTAAAAAGTCTTCTTCTTGTGCTTGCATCAGACGGTTAGTATCGGAACGTAATCCGTGCATCAATGCCGTAGCACAATTAACATGCTTGGTATTGCTAGTATTAAAATCTAGTAATCCTTGCTGAATATATTGAGTCAGTATAGTAGCTGTTGCTCTCGTTTGGGGTCGTAAATCGATAAATTCTGCCTTTAAGTCCCCTTGTTTACTGTGATGATCGACTATGATTACTAAAGGTAGTTTAGATTCTATGATTGGGAATAATTGAGTATTAGTTCCTTGGCAGTCAATAAGTACACAACCTTGGTAATCGGCAAAATCTAGATTTTGAAAACTTTGAGGAGTTACTTTTTTGGCTGGGAGATTAGTAAGTTTAACTAGAGCAATGTTTTCTTGATGGGATAAAGTACCAGCATAGACAATTTCACATTGGATATTGTAGTTGGCTGCAATCATTTGATATGCCCAAGCACTAGAAAGAGCATCGGGATCTGGGAAATCTTGAATAATGATTAATTGACGCTCGCCTTGATGCTTGGTCAAAACTGCTCGTAAATTGGTGATTATTTGTTTTAAACCACTATCTTTTGCTTCTTCCAACTTACAGGACAATCCTAAGCTAGTGGCAGATATTTGTCCGTTTTCCTCCGCAAGTTCAGTCTTTATTTTTTCCCTTGATTGCTCGATCGATCCCCTTTTTAAATCAGAATGAGCTTTACTCTTGAGCGAGTTTCTTTCAGTATAACTGGTTAGTTTTGATGACATATTAAGCTAACTTGGTAATTATATAATTACCGACTAAAACTAGTATAATTTATGTAAATTTATATATCTGACTTAAAAGTTTACCATCATCTACTTATTTTGTTGCTAGTTCAACTATCAGATTCCAATGACATACTTCTTCCATTCTTGATTTAGATTGCCCTGAGTGTGTTTAATAATTTCAAAATGGAGACTGCTATGAGGTTGTCTAGGCTTAGTAAGAAGACCCATACTAGCTTCTTTAGGAGTACGATTGCCTTTTTTGACATTGCAGCGAACACAAGCTGTTACCAGATTTTCCCAGGTATCCCCTCCCCCACGAGAACGAGGGATAACATGATCTAAGGTTAATTGCTCTCCTTTATGATTACAGTATTGACAAGTATGACGGTCTCGTTCCAAGATATTACGTCGGGTCAGAGGAATTTCTTTATAGGGTACCCTAATGTAATGGCGTAGTCGAATAACCGTCGGCAGAGGAAAGTCGGCATAAATAAATCTGCCATTATGTTCGAGTTGTTCTGCTTTGCCTTTTATGAGTAAAACTACCGCTCTTTTCCAACTAGTGATATTAAGCGGTTCATAAGAGGCATTTAGCACTAGAACCTTGCCCATTTTTTCTCAATAGTGATGTAGCTTATCACAGATAGTAACATAGACAACTCGTTTAGGTTGTAGATTGCTATAGTTTGAGAACAAAATTAGGATGGTTTACTTAGGTGTATAGGAGTTCGCGCTATGGAAATTAAGCAACTAACTACTAGAAATATTCCTCCACGATACGAGCAAGAAAATTATTTGTCCATAACTAGTCAACAAAGAGCTTGGGTAGAAATAGATTTAAAGGCTTTAGCACAAAATGTCTATCGGCTTAAAAAAATGCTATCATCTCAAACAGAATTAATGGCAGTAGTGAAAGCCGATGCCTATGGTCATGGTGCAGTTAGTGTTGCCCAGACGGCTTTAAACCACGGTGCTAGCTCTCTAGCTGTTGCTACCTTATCAGAAGGTATAGAACTCCGTAAAGGAGGAATAAATGCGGATATCCTCATTTTAGGCGCAATCAACACCCCTACAGAAATTCGGGCAGTTGCTTTTTGGCATTTAGAACCTACCCTCTGCAATTGTTCTCAGGCTTTGATTTTTGCCGAAATTATGGAAAAAATGGGCGAAAGCTTACCTGTACACCTCAAACTGGATACAGGTATGTCCAGATTAGGTACTAACTGGCAACAGGCAACAGAATTTGTTAGGTTAACTCGACAATTACCATCTTTAAACATAGCTAGTATTTATTCTCATTTAGCCACGGCTGACGATCCTGATACGACTGTCATGAAATTGCAACAAGCACGGTTTGCTAAAGCCATAGAAAGACTAAAGTGTCATGGTATTGTGCCTCCTAAACTTCATTTCGCTAATTCTGCTGCTACCTTAAGCGATCGCGCTTTTCATTACGATCTAGTTCGAGTAGGTTTGGCTCTTTATGGTCTCTATCCTGCGCCTCATCTGGGCTCTAGGGTAAAACTCAAGCCAATTTTACAAGTTAAAGCCAGAATTACTCAAGTCAAAAATATTACCGCAGGTACAGGAGTTAGCTACGGTCATAAATTTATTGCTCCTCAAGATATGGCGATCGCGGTTGTGGGTATTGGCTATGCTGATGGTGTACCCCGCAATCTGTCTAATCAGCTTAAAGTCTTAGTTCGTGGCCAGTTAGTTGACCAAATAGGTACAATTACTATGGATCAGTTGATGCTTGATGTCAGTAATATTCCTAATTTACAACCAGGAGAAATTGTTACTTTAATTGGGCAAGATGGTAACAAGATCATCACTGCGGAAGATTGGGCTAATACTCTCGATACAATTTCTTGGGAAATTCTTTGTGGTTTTAAGCATCGGCTACCAAGGGTTAATCTTGATTAGCTGTACCAAAAATTTGGCCAAAAGGGCGAATTGGCAACTCGCCCTCAAATTACAGAACAGTATCGAGCTACCTACAATACTGATAAATGTTCACTGTTCGCTCCTCACTATTTAAAGTGCGCCTACACTAGCTAGTCCTAAAATAACCCCTGCTCCTAAAAGGTGACCTAAACTAGTAGTACCTAATAACGCAGGCAAACCCATGCCTCCAAAAAATTCTGGTGAGGGTAAAGCTGGACCCGCAGCCTGATTTTTGATTGTGTATTTACCAAAAGCAATGGCAGCAATGTTACAAAGAATCATCAAGATTGCTACTTTAGGACTCCAAGATACAGTAGTGGGTGCAGAAGCAGTTGCAGCTAGTAAAGTCAAATAAGTCAAATTAATTTCTCCTCTTTAATTATTATGTGTTAAATCGAGAATAATTGTAATCTTTTAGTTGAACTAAATGTTAATATGTGTTGCATTAATTAGTAATTAAGTAAAGTTTTATATCCAAAATCCTTAACCAGCTCAAAAATGGCCGACGAATATTTTACCTTGTATTCTATATAAACCTTGGGGCTGTGGCTCAGTTGGATAGAGCAAGCGCCTCCTGAATAATCGGGCATTACAAGGGAAACTTTGTACATGAATGTGGTCAAATTCAAGGAAGCCTAAGTCTAGAAATTTAGATAAGGTAATCTTGAGCCAAGCTTTACTAACCTGGGTAAAGAAGGTGCAGAGACTGGTTATAGGCAATAAACAGGGAAAATAGGCTATGCAAATCATAACCTATAACATAACGGCCACCACCTAAAGGCTTAATGTCTATGGTGAAGGAATAGTCCAGAGAGTGAGGAAACTCACACCAATCTGAAGCGCTAGGTCGCCGGTTCAAGTCCGGCCAGTCCCGTAGAATATAAGCTAATTAAGATACTTTGGTATATTTGCTGAGGTCAGGATTAGTCTCAAACCGCTATTCTAAAAAAAAGAGATACTAATGCTATTTAGTACCTCTTTTGACAGAACTGTGAACAATTAATGCTCGGCTAACATGAATGTTTTAAAACATTCTCACTAAAAAATATAATAATTTAAAAGTGGCATATTTGTGTCACTTTTTTTATTTTTTTTCTCTATTTTCAGTGTTTTTACTAATAGAAATATTTTTTAGCTTTTATTTAAGTGTAAATACATAGACTGGTTTTTATTAATAGAAAATTGCTCCATCATAGTTATGATAAAATACTAATCTAACTACTCAATATTTATTTGCAGTTAATATTTACTGTTTTCCAAAAATAGTAGAAATCAGTTCCTTGGGGTCGGGAAATCTGGTTTTAGCTACAATTGTGCTACAGAATATTTTTTGAATCTTCCCTTGTTTTTGGCGATCGCCTTTTCTGCTCGCTCGGGAATAATCCCTCGATAGGTAAATTAAAACAACCCGCTCATAGGTAACAGCTAACAGCTGTTATGACAGGATTACTTAACAAATAGATAAAATAATTAATCAAAGGTTGAAAAATATCTTAAGATTGACAAGTAGGAAATTAAATTTTCTTAAAGACTAAGTACCTAAAAGAAAAGAATATAGATTAGGAGGATATATATGGCACTCGTACCCATGAGGCTATTGCTAGATCACGCTGCTGAGAATGATTACGGTATTCCTGCATACAATGTGAATAACATGGAGCAGATTATTGCAATTATGCAAGCTGCTGAAGAAGCCAATAGCCCTGTAATATTACAGGCTTCTCGTGGTGCTCGTAAATATGCAGGAGAAAACTTCCTCCGCCATTTAGTTATGGCAGCAGTGGAAAGTCATCCCCACATTCCTATTGCTATGCACCAAGACCATGGTAACAGCCCTGCTACTTGTTACTCTGCTATGCGCAATGGTTTTACCAGCGTTATGATGGATGGTTCTTTAGAAGAGGATGCTAAAACTCCCGCTAGCTTTGAATATAACGTTAGCGTAACAGCCGAAGTAGTTAAAGTAGCCCATTCTATTGGTGCTAGTGTAGAAGGAGAACTTGGTTGCTTAGGTTCTTTAGAGACTGGTCAAGGGGAAGCTGAAGACGGTCATGGTTTTGAAGGTACTCTCAGTAAAGATCAACTTTTAACCGATCCTGATGAAGCAGTTGAATTTGTAGAGCGTACTCAGGTAGATGCTTTGGCTGTGGCGATCGGTACTAGCCACGGTGCCTACAAATTCACTCGTAAGCCTACTGGCGAAATTCTTGCTATTAGTAGAATTGAAGAAATTCACAGCCGTTTACCTAACACCCACCTAGTAATGCACGGTTCTTCTTCTGTACCCCAAGAGTGGCTCGATATGATCAATCAATACGGTGGTCAAATTCCTGAAACTTATGGTGTACCTGTTGAAGAAATTCAAAAAGGTATTAAAAGTGGTGTTCGCAAAGTTAACATCGATACTGACAACCGTTTAGCAATCACTGCTGCTTTCCGTGAAGCTGCTGCTAAAGACCCCTCTAACTTCGATCCTCGCCACTTCCTCAAGCCTTCCATTAAGTATATGAAACAAGTATGCTTAGACCGTTATCAAGCTTTTGGTACTGCTGGTAATGCTAGCAAAATCAAACAAATGACTTTAGATGATTTTGCTGCTAAGTACGCTAAAGGTGAATTGTCTGCTACAGCTAAGAAAACAGTTGCTGTTTAAGCTTTAAGCAAAATCAGGATTGAATAAACATTATTTTGGGTAGTTTTTTACTACCCAATTTTTTTGGGCTCAAAAGTTCGTTTCCATTGATGATTGCTCTCGATTACTGAATCGATGTTCTAGAGTAACGATTTGGCATAACTTAATTCCTGATTCCTCTTGACTTTCTTCCCCATTCCTTAACTTGTGACCAATGCACTAGATCTAGTACTTACCACGGGAATTCCGGAAGAGCCTTAATTATGATTTCGGATAAAGCTATGATGATACTGAGATAATTTAAGGGACTAGAGATGACTCAAGCAGAAATTAAATATGTATCAGATGCACAAGGGCAAACCATTGAAGTTATTGTTCCCATTGATTTGTGGCGAGAAATTGAATCT
>JBFRWE010000430.1:0-7196 GCA_051439345.1 Xenococcaceae cyanobacterium | reverse complement strand
GGTTGAAATCCTGAGTTTAAGTACCGAATGTATAAAATCCCGCACGGCGGCAAGTCAAAACCAATAATTTTACTGATGAGATTTGAATAAGGCTGGGCAGATTTGAGTAACTTTTCTCTCGGGGATGTTATCGGTCTCCGAAGAATATATCAAAAAACAAAACGAGCGTGCCAATTTAGGGTTGTTTGGGCAGGAATACAATCCCGAATCCTATGCGATCTGCTGTTCGGATTTATTGATTAAAGACGAGCCAATTAATAACCTGATTTATGGTGATACTTTAGGAGTCAAGGATACTAAAAGCAAAAGTAATAATTTCTTACCCCATGATGGTCATCTCGATCGACAATTTCACTATATGTTGGCTAATCCTCCTTTTGGAGTGGAATGGAAGCCAGAAAAGGATTTTGTAGAAGCCGAGCATAAAGAACAGGGTTTTAAGGGTCGCTTTGGTGCAGGTTTACCCCGTATTAATGATGGCTCGTTGTTGTTTCTTCAACACATGATCTCGAAAATGCACTCTGCTCCAGAAGATGGGGGTGATGGTTCGCGGATTGCCATTGTCTTTAATGGTTCGCCTCTGTTTACGGGGGATGCGGGGAGTGGGGAGAGTAATATCCGTCGTTGGATTATCGAAAATGATTGGTTAGATGCGGTAATCGCTTTACCCGACCAGATGTTTTATAACACGGGGATTTACACTTACATTTGGTTGGTTACAAATAAAAAAGCTCCCCAGCGTCGCGGACAGGTGCAGTTAATTGATGGAACACGCCATTTCCAAAAGATGAAAAAGAGTTTGGGAAATAAGCGTAATGAATTATCTGCGGGACATATTGCGGAATTAGTCAGGCTTTATGGGGATTACGAACAAGATGGTACGAGTGAAGTTGGGCAGAATAGCGAGACAGCCAAGCGGGTATGCTCGAAGATATTTCCTAATCGCGAATTTGGCTTTCTCAAGATTACAGTAGAACGTCCTTTAAGGCTTAATTTTCAAGTTAGTGAGGAACGTTTAAAAAAGCTATGGTCACAAACAGCTTTTATTAATTTAGCCAAGAGTAAAAAGCGTAAGGATACTAAAGCCATGCAGTTAGAAATTGAGCTAGGAGAATCCTTACAAAATGAGATTATTAACGCCTTGCGTTCTATTGATGGAGAACAGCTTTACAAGTCTCGTGCTGAGTTTGAACAAGAGTTAGACAGTATACTAAAAGGATCGGGATTAAAGATCAAAGCACCAGTGAAAAAGGCAATCTTAGCAGCCTTGGGAGAAAGTGACCCAGAGGCGGAAATCTGTCGTGATAGCAAAGGAAATCCAGAGCCAGACAGTAATTTAAGAGATACAGAAATTGTCCCCTTGCCAGAAAATATTACTTTGCCCTTGCCCTTGGGTTATGACGGAGAAACAGGTTTAAATAATTTAATTTCTTTAGTGAAGGATCATTGTTTGGCATATCTAGAAGCAGAAGTATTGCCCCATGTTCCCGATGCTTGGATCGATTTTAGTAAAACTAAAGTGGGTTATGAAATTCCCTTAAATCGTCATTTCTATGTCTATCAACCTCCCCGTCCATTAGAGGAAATTGAAGCGGATATTAAATCCCTCGAAACAGACATTATGGCAATGTTGGGCGAGGTAGTTTAGCCCTGTTTGATTGGCTTATTCGCTACTTGCGAGTGATGAGTTAAGAGATTGTACAGCTAATCCACTAGATATATTAGATAAATAAAGGCAAAGAGGCTGAAAAAATGACTTTAGAAATTGCCGACGAATTTTTAAATGGGCTACAAATATCCGAAAATCTTCAAGCTAAAGCTTTAAAAAAAGCTAAAGAAGGTTATGTAATGGCTTTACTAGAAGCAGGAGAAATTAGTAGCGGACGAGCAGGAAAAATTCTGGGAGTTTCTCGTTTAGAAATACTAGAAATGATGGGAAGATGGGGTATTTCTGTTTTTGATGATTCTCAGGATTTAGAGGAATTAAAGCAGGAGGTAGAACAAGCAGAAACTCTTTATACAATCTCACATAATGAAAAAATGAACATATTAAAATAACAAGTATAGAGGTAAATAATATGAAGCTTAAAGGAATTATTAAAGGGCAAACTATCGAACTATTAGAACCAATTGCCATTGCCGAAGGATCGGAAATCACTATCGAAATCTCCGAATCAGAATTAGAACCTAAACCCAATTGGACAGAATTACAAAAAGTAATTGGAGTTTGGCAGGAAGATACTGAAATACAAGAAATTTTTGAGGAAATAGATCGAGAACGTCATCTAGATTTGGGAAGAGATGTTGATTTTGATAATTTATAAGGTAGTTCGATAATATAGCGGTTCTCAAATAGATGAGATCCAAAATTTTCCGAATTCCGAACTCCGAATTCCGAACTTATCTTAACCAAGGTGTATTTCACTAATTCGAGAACCGCTATAATGTATTTACTAGATACAAATATTTGTATTGCTATTCTGAAAAAAAATGAAAATGCTGTTTATAACTTCAGATTGAAATATCAGGATTGTTATCTATCTACCTTGGTATTAGCCGAATTATATAAAGGTGTTTATTGTTCTACTAAAGTTGAGAAGAATTTAACTCACTTGAGTCAGTTTGAAAGACAATTGCCGAAAGTTATCTTTGATAAACAAGCTGCCTTAGAATTTGGCAAGATTCAAGGAGAATTAAGAAAAATTGGTAAGCCAACTGGACATTTAGATGCTCTACTCGCAGGGGTAGCTCGTTCTCGTGATGATGTATTAGTTACAGATAATACCCGTCATTTTATTAATATCAAAAATCTAAATCTAGAGAATTGGCTTAATTCTTGAAATAGTTCTCGAATTGAGAGAAAGATAAGGTGAGGTGTGCTTCGCATTAGAGATTAATATGCAGGTTTTGACTTTAGCCGAAGAATTGGAGGCGGAATAGATGGGTAGGTATCAGGCTTATGAAAGTTATAAGGATTCTGGGGTTGAATGGTTGGGGGATATTCCTGAGCATTGGCAAAGAAGTGTATTTAGATATTATTTTGATATTCAGCTAGGTAAAATGCTTCAAAATGAACCTCAATCAGAAAATGATGAAGAAATTTCTTATCTCAAAGCCATTCATGTTCGATGGGATAGAGTTGAGATAGAAGAGCTTCCAAAAATGTGGGCTTCACCAAAAGATCGAGAAAAATATTATGTCCAAAATGGTGATCTTTTAATCTGTGAAGGTGGAGAAGTAGGAAGAACTAGCTTATTAAATGGACTTACTGAAAGCTGTATTATTCAAAATGCATTACATAGAATTCGTCCATCACGTCAATCAAGTGTTGAATATCTTAATTATTTGATGCGACACATAGCAGATACAGAATGGTTTGATATTTTATGCAATAAATCAACAATTGCTCATTTAACCAGTGAAAAATTAGGAGCATTATCTTTTCCTTTACCACCACTAGAAGAACAAAAAACGATCACCCGATTTTTAGACTACAAAACCAAGCAAATTGATGCTCTAATCGCTAAAAAAGAAACCCTCCTCGAAAAGCTCGATGAAAAGCGTACCGCCCTCATCAGTCATGCGGTAACTAAGGGTTTAGATGCAAATGTGCCGATGAAAGATTCTGGTATTGAGTGGTTAGGAGAAATCCCTGAACATTGGGAAGTTATAAGACAAAGATTTTTAATTTCCCTGCAAGGTGGCAGTACGCCTAGTAAGAGCAATCCTGAATTTTGGGATGGTGAAATACCTTGGATTTCTTCAAAAGATATGAAAACGGATAGATTAATATCTTCTATAGATAAAATTACTGAACAAGCATTAAGAGATACATCAATTCATCTACATTCTCAAGGTGGAATTGTAATTGTTGCTAGAGGAATGATACTAGCTCATTCTTTCCCTGTTGCTATTAATGATGTTGATATAACTATTAATCAGGATCTAAAAATCATTAGAACAACATTGAATTCAGAGTACCTAGCATTACTTTTAAGAGGGATAAAAAAAGTTATCTTAGGTATTGTTGAAGAAGCTGCACATGGAACAAAAGTTTTAAGAACTGATCTATATAAAAATATAAGATTACCTATCCCACCTCTTAAAGAACAAAAAGAAATTGCTGAATACTTAGATCGGAAAACCGCAGAACTAGACAGTCAGAAAGCCAAAATTCAAGAAGCAATTGAACTACTTAAAGAATATCGCACGTCCCTAATTACTAATGCTGTCACGGGTAAAATTGATGTGCGCCAAGTTCCCATACCTAATAAATCATTACCTCAAACAACTTAAAAGCAATGCAAATATCAATTCCCGATTCGATCTTACAATCAATTCGTTTGCCCGAAAAACGCCTTGAAAGTGAACTGTTAAAAGAATTAGCACTCAGCCTATATCAACAAGAATTACTCTCCTTTGGTAAAGCTAGAGAACTTGCTAATCTGAGTCATTTTGAATTTAGTCAACTATTAGGAGAAAGAGGCATAAACAGACATTATACCCAACAAGAATTAGATGAAGATTTAAACTATGCCCGTCGTAAGTAATACTTCTCCATTGCTAAATTTAGCAATTATCGATCGGCTTGTTCTTGTTAAACAGCAGTTCGGCAAAATCGTTATTCCCAATGAAGTTTTAACAGAGTTAAAAATCAATGAAAATTTACCTGGTTCTCAACAATTACGAGAAGCCATAGCTTCTGGATGGATTACAAGTCAACAAGTAGAAGATCGGGCTTTGGTTAAGTTACTCAGACGAGACTTAGATCGAGGAGAATCTGAGGCGATCGCTTTAGCCACTCAATTAAATGCGGATTGGTTACTATTAGACGAAAGAGACGGAAGAAAAATTGCCAGAACTTTAGGCTTAAAAATTACAGGAGTTTTGGGGATTATCCTCAAAGGATGGCATGAAGGTGAAGTTGAGTCAGTTAAAGAGCTAATAGAGCGACTACGTACCCAAGCAAACTTTCACGTTTCGCCAAAACTAGAACAGCAAATTCTTGTAGAGACAGGTGAATTAAATTAATGAAACTTTTACAGATGCCGATCGTATGTTGACTTAAAACTATTTTGATCTCAGAAAACCATGACACCAAATATTAATCAGCTTTAATAAGTAAACAAAGCATCTGACAGCTATCATGCACAAAGAAGAAAACTTTGAAGATACTATTGAACGGGAACTACTAGAACTCAGTGGTTATGAAAAAGGGAATGCTGCCCACTACGATCCAGAAACCGCTCTTTTCCCCACAGAAATTATTGAATTTATCAAGGCAACCCAACCCAAACAATGGCAACGTCTAGCCAATACTAGCGGTGGCGATCCGCCAAAAAATCTCATTGATAGCTTAACCAAAGAACTCAAAAGCCGAGGAATGCTGGATGTTCTGCGTAATGGTTTTAAGTGTTATGGCAAAAAGCTTAAGGTAGCTTACTTTCAGCCCAATACGGGTATGAATCCCGAAACTTTGGCACTATATCAAAAAAATCGCCTCACTTTTACTCGCCAAGTCAAAATTAAAACAGGTAGAATACCCGATATTGTAATTAGTCTCAATGGCTTACCCGTTGCTACCATCGAGCTTAAAAACCCCCTCACGGGACAGACTTATAACAATGCTATTTATCAATACAGCAACGAAAGAGACCCCAAAGACCCTTTATTTATCTTTAAACAACGGTGCTTAGTTCATTTCGCCGTCGATACGGAAGAGGTTTGGATGACTACCAAACTAGCGGGAACAGATACTTATTTTCTGCCTTTTAATAAAGGACATAATAACGGTGCGGGGAATCCTCCTGGAGACAATGAAACCTATCGCACGGGTTATCTGTGGCGGGATATTTTACAGAAAGATAGCTTGCTAGAAATCTTAGCGCGATTCCTCCACATTGAAATCAAAGAAATAAAAATCCCTATCGCCAGAGGCATTAAATATCAAAAGAAAGAATCCCTTATTTTCCCTCGCTACCATCAGCTTGATGTGGTGCGTAAACTAATTGCCCATACTAAAGAACATCAAGCAGGACATAACTATCTAATTCAACATTCTGCGGGTTCGGGCAAATCCAATTCTATTGCTTGGTTGGCTCACCGTTTGGCAAATCTCCACGATCGGCAAGACGAAAAAATCTTTCATACCGTTATTGTGATAACAGATCGCACTGTATTGGATCAACAACTCCAAGACACTATTTATCAGTTTGAGCATAAAGCAGGAGTGGTACAGAAAATTGATGAGAACACCCAACAATTAGCCAAATCCCTCAGCGATGGCGTACCGATTATAATCTCTACGATTCAGAAATTTCCTTTTATCACCCAAGCAATCCAAACCCTAGAGAAAAAAGGTACATCTTTAAGCATTGATACCAAAGATAAACGCTTTGCCATTATCGTTGATGAAGCCCATAGTTCCCAAACAGGGGAAACAGCGATCGAACTGCGTAAAATCCTCAATAAAGATGGTATTGAATCAGCGATCGCCTCTCAATTACTAGATGATGATGAGGAAGAAGAATTAAGCGACTCCGCTAAAGCTCAACTCTATAGAGATCAACTAAACCGCACCAAACAACCGAACCTGAGTTATTTTGCTTTTACTGCTACACCCAAACATAAAACTCTACTGGTATTTGATGAAGCGGGAGAATCTGGAACATCACCTTTCCACCGCTATACGATGCGCCAAGCAATTGAAGAAGATTTTATCAAGGATGTATTAGCCAACTATACTTGCTATCAACGTTATTACGAACTAGTTCGCACCTCAGAACACGATCCAGATTTACCCCGTCGCCAAGCAGCCAAAGCGATCGCCCGTTTTGTAGAACTCCATCCCCATAACATCGCCCAAAAAGTAGAAATTATTGTCGAGCATTTTCGCAACCATACCCGTCATAAAATTGGCGGACGAGCAAAAGCAATGGTAGTTACTCGTTCTCGCGAACACGCTGTTCGTTACAAACAAGCCTTCGATCGTTACATTAAAAAGAAAAATTATACCGATATTAAATCCCTAGTGGCGTTTTCTGGTTCGGTATCCTTAGATGAATTACCCGACACGACTTGGAAGGTTAATAATGAAGAAAGCTCTATATCTGGCTTTTAGCGATCGCAGCATTATGAACAGAATAGCCTCAAATGCTGATTTTTCGTCGCTGCGATCGCGTAACCTTCCAAGTCGT
>JBFRWE010000429.1:0-15853 GCA_051439345.1 Xenococcaceae cyanobacterium | reverse complement strand
AGTTGTGGAACCTTCAGGGGAAATTATTGCAGACTCTAATCAGCCATAAGAACTGGGTCTTTGGTGTAGCATTTAGCCCCGATGGAGAGACTATTGCTACTGCAAGTGCTGACAATACAGTGAAGTTGTGGAACCTTCAGGGGAAATTATTGCAGACTCTAATCAGCCATAAGAACTGGGTCAATGGTGTAGCATTTAGTCCTAATGGAGAGACTATTACCACTGCAAGTGCTGACAATACAGTGAAGTTGTGGAACCTTGAGGGGAAATTATTGCAGACTCTCATGGTCGGTGAGAGTTTGGTCAATGATGTAGCATTTAGTCCCGATGGAGAGACTATCGCAACTGCAAGTGATGACAATACAGTGAAGTTGTGGAACCTTGAGGGGAAAGTATTGCAGACTCTCATGGTTGGTGAGAGTTTGGTCAATAGTGTAGCATTTAGTCCTAATGGAGAGACTATTACCACTGCAAGTGTTGAGAAAACAGTGAAATTGTGGAACCTTCAGGGGAAATTATTGCAGACTCTTACCGGACATAAGGATAGGGTCAATGATGTAGCATTTAGTCCCGATGGAGAGACTATTGCCACTGCAAGTGATGACAATACAGTGAAATTGTGGAACCTTCAGGGGAAATTATTGCAGACTCTCACCGGACATAAGGATAGGGTCAATAGTGTAGCATTTAGTCCCGATGGAGAGACTGCTGCCACTGCAAGTGCTGACGAAACAGTGAAGTTATGGAACCTTCAGGGGAAATTATTGCAGACCCTCATTGGGCATAAGGATAGGGTCAATAGTGTAGCATTTAGTCCCGATGGAGAGACTATTGCTTCCGCTAGTTGGGATAAGACAGTGAAATTGTGGAACCAACAGGGGAAATTATTACAGACTCTCATCGGCCATGAGAGTTGGGTCAATAGTGTAGCATTTAGTCCGGATGGAGAGACTATTGCTTCCGCTAGTTGGGATAAGACAGTGAAACTTTGGAACATTTGGAAGTTCGATCGCCTCCATGAATGGGGTTGCAACTGGATGCGCGACTACCTCGAAAATAATCCTAATGTCAGTGAAAGCGATAAGCGTTTATGTGATGGCGTTGGCAGTGGGAAGTCAGAAGTGCAATAAACGTAGTGGCGTGACACAAAATGTTGCAATAGTAGGGGCGGGTTCTAGTTGAAACTTCAATGCTAAACCTAAGATAAGATAAACCCGCCCCCAATTTTATAATTAAGATTGCTTTTCTCCACTCCGTTCCGCTCGCAATGACTTCACAGTTAAAAAGTTGTCCGCAGCGAGTGAAGCGTAGCGTAACGTGGCAATCTCTAGAATTTACTGCAAAACCATTGAGATTGCTTCTCTCCACTCCGTTCCGCTCGCAATGACTTGACAGTTTAAAAGTTGCCCGCAGCGAGTGAAGCGTAGCGTAACGTGGCAATCTCTAGAATCTACTGTGAAACCATTGAGATTATTTATCTCCACTCTGTTATCTTCACAATGACAACTGTTTAAGCGGACTTGATATTACTTAATTCTAAATTAAATCTTTTATTATAAATAAAATAAGCTGAAAAATTGAATAATTTAAGATTATTTTTATACTCTATAAAATAGATATTTAATCAAATGTAAACTTATCTGAACACTATTCCTTTGCTAGTGTAAATATTCTTAAAATACCGTCCTAAAAAAGGAAATTTTACCACGAACTTCATAGTTTATATGTTAGCATAAAGCATCAAATATTCAAGACTTAAATAATCCCATAATTACTTAAATTCAAGAGCTAGCTAAAACTTAGGAGATATTTACAAGTGAACTTAAGACCAATGGATAGCAAATTAGTCAAACAGGCTAAGTATTGGCCCTTGCTATTATCTGCCCTGTTGTTAAGTTCCTGTGGAGGTGGCGCACCACCAGCAGCACCCCCACCTACAGCAGTGGGAATAGCAAGAGTTGATGAGACTACAGTAGCAGATTCTACAGAATATATTGCAAATTTAGAAGGAAAAGAAAAAGCAATTATTAGACCGAGAGTCGATGGACAAGTCAGCCAAGTATTTGCATCATTGGGGAACCGTGTGAAAAAAGGAGACCCGATCCTGCAAATAGACCCTTCTCGACAACAGGCAGTTCTGGATAGTAACATTGCTCAAATAGGTTCAGCTAAGGCACAATTAGATAGTGCAGAAGCTCAACTAAGATCCTTGAGAGATGACAAAAGAGAACTAATAGCAGAAAGAAACTTAATTTCTGAACGGTCTAACTTAGAAAGTGCTGAAGCTAACCTCCGCCAAGAACGTCAGGAATTAAACAGGTTACTAGCTGAATTGAGGTCTCTATCTGAAGAAGCTAATTTACGAAATGCTGAAGCAAATCTCAGGTCAGAACGTCAAGAACTAAATAGATTAATTGCTGAATTGAACTCTTTATCTGAAGAAGCACAATTAGAAGATGCTCAAGCAAATTTACGAGCGCAGAGGGCGGAAAAAGATAGAAGAACAGCGGTACTAGAGTACCAAAAAATTGAACAAGAAAGATTTTCTACATTATATGAACAAGGAGTAGTTCCCAAAGAAAAGTTCGACCAAACTACTCGTGACATACAACAAGCTGAAGCTGAAATAGATAATATAGATCAAGAAATTGAAGCAGCAGCAGCACGGGTAGAAAGTGCCCAAAAAGACTTACAACGTCGCACCACTACTCTAACTGCTCAAATAGCATCTCAAAGAGAAGTCATAGATGCAGCTCAAGCACAAGTAGAAAGTTCCAAAAAAGATTTAGAACGTCGCACCACTACCCTAACTGCTCAAATAGCAGCTCAAAAGGAAGTTATAGATTCATCCAAAGCACAAGTAGAAACCGCGAGAACAGACTTGGAGCGTCGAATTGAGACTCTAGATGCTCAAATTGCTAGTCAAGACGAACTTATTGCAGCTCAGGAAGCTCAGGTTAATACAACTCGTGGTGAACTACAACAAGCTCAGGCAAATGCAGTAGCAGAACAGGTACAGTTACAATACTACGATATTGTTGCTCCTATTAGTGGGGTACTTGGAGACGTAGAAGTAAAAGTCGGTGATTATGTAGATCCTCAAAGACAGCTAACCAGTATTCAGGATGATAACAGTTTAGAAGTTAGGATTCAGATTCCTATAGATCTAGTACCTCGAATCAGACTAGGCACACGAGTTGATTTACTAGCCCAAGAGACAAGTGAATTGATTGGTACCAGTCGGGTATCATTCATCTCTCCAGATGCAGATGTAGCAACTCAGACTGTTTTAGTCAAAGCAATATACAACAATGCTCAAAAGAAACTCCAAACTAACCAACAGCCAAGAGCAAGAGTTATTTGGGAAGAAGGTCAAGGATTAACAATTCCAACTACAGCAGTTACCAAGATTGGAGACCAAGCTTTTGTTTTTCTCGCCGAAGAGAAAATAATGGATGGTGAAAAGAAGTTGGTGGCAACCCAAAAACCTGTAAGGTTAGGAAGTATTCAAGGCCAAAATTATCAGGTAGTTGATGGATTGAAAGGTACTGATAATATCGTAGTTTCAGGGGTGGTAAAATTAAGAAATGGGGTGCCAATTAGGGATGAGTCTCAGTTAGGAAATCCAGGTAAATCTGAATCCCAAGAGTCAAAGGATCAATAAATGTTGATATTTTTCAACTAAATAATCCGGATACATAGTAATCTATGTAGAGATTTTAATAAATTTTCTCTACTGGCGTGACACACCTAAAATATTGCAATAGTAGGGGCGGGTTTCCCCGTTAAATTAATGAGTTTTCAAATTTAATTAGATAAACCCGCCCCCAATAATGTGATGTAACGCACCATTTTAGCTGTGTCGGTCCACTACAAATATTAACACTCAAAATAGAATTGCTATAGTATCATTTCAACTAGCATTTGTTGTACTTTATGTCAATCAAAACTTCTATACCTATAATATAAGCCAATATAAGCCCAATTACTAAATTTATGACCAAGAAATAACGTCCATAACCTTCCCTTGGCTACGCCACGTGCTGTCGCCCTACAAGGGGATAAAAAAGAAAATTCCGGTTTTCAAGCCTCCTAATACAGCCGGAGGACTTTTAAGGAAGTTCCGACCTAGGAGGCTAACTAATAACTGATAATTGAAATAACAAGCTCATGCTTTTAAGTATTGCAGATAACTTTATTAAGCGGCCTGTATTAACGACAGTCTGCTCTATACTGATTGTGCTAGTAGGTGTAATCAGTATTCCTTTATTGCCCGTTGCCCAGTTGCCTCAGCTTGCCAATACAGAGGTTCAAGTCACAGCAACTTATATTGGAGCTGATGCTCAAACGGCAGAAAACACAGTAACAACTATTCTGGAAAGGGAAATTAACGGTGTTGAGGAAATGAAATATATGTACTCCAACACTGGTAATAATGGTGTAACAAGTATTAATGTTGCCTTCCCAGTAGAAGTAGATCGAAATACAGCTCAAGTTAACGTTCAAAACCGAGTGGCCCAAGCTGAACCAGAATTACCTAATGAAGTTAAACAAACAGGTGTTAAAACGGAAAAAGCATCTCCTAGTATTCTCCTGGTAATCGCTTTTAATCCTGAAAAAGATGAGAATGGCAATTACATATATGATGAAGTTTTTATTAGCAACTACGTTGACCTAAGTATTAACGATGAGATTAAACGGACTCCTGGTGTAGGTCAGGTTGAATATTTAGGTCAACGTAAATATGCGATGCGGCTCTGGTTAGACTCCCAAAAGATGTCAGCTCGCGGAATTACTGCTCAAGATGTAGCCAACGCTTTACAAGAACAAAATATTCAAGTAGGTGCGGGCAAAATTGGTCAAGCTCCGGCAGCACCAGAGCAACAGTTTGAAATTCCTCTGCGAGCAGTTGGTAGATTTACAGAAGCCTCAGAATTTGAGGAAATGGTGCTGAAAGTAGGTGAAAATGGGACTCTAGTCAAAGTCAAAGATGTGGGTAGAGCTGAACTAGGGGCAGAAAATTATGAAATGATTGCAACTTATAATAACGGCCCAACAGTCGGGATGGCGGTTTATCAACTTCCAGGTAGTAATGCTCTACAAACAGCCAATGCCGTTAAACAAAACCTGGCAGAGATGAGTAAGAACTTTCCTCCTGGATTAGAATATAAAGTTGCTTATGACACAACATTATTTGTAACTGCATCTTTGAAAGAAGTTGTTATCACCCTTGTCCAAGCCATCAGTTTAGTGGTTTTGATTATCTTTGTCTTCCTACAAGATTGGCGGGCAACCCTAGTTCCAGCTATTGCTATTCCCGTGGCTTTGATTGGAGCAGCGGCGGGTCTGAAGATAGCTGGGTTTGAGATTAACACATTAACACTGTTTGCTTTTACCTTAGCATCAGGTCTAGTGGTGGATGATGCGATCGTGATTGTGGAAGCAGTCTCGACTAAAATTGCCCAAGGGATGAAAGCAAGGCAAGCAGCATTAGATTCGATGGAAGAATTAACTGGTGCGACTATTGCTACATCATTGGTGTTGATGGCAGTTTTCATCCCTGTTTCTTTCTTTCCTGGCACTGTTGGGATTATTTACAAACAGTTTGCACTAACTATTGCTTTTGCCGTTGCCTGTTCTACCTTTAACGCCCTTACCTTTTCTCCCACTATGTCTGCCCTATTGCTGCGTCCTCAGGAAGAAACAAAAGGACCACTAGGCTGGTTTTTTGATAAGTTCAACCAGGGCTTTAATTGGATACAAGACCAGTATGGTAAATTGATCAGATTCCTCATCCGCATTAATGTCTTGGTTCTGGGGATTTTTATTGCGGGTATAGTTGCAACTGTTTTGATGTATGGTATAGTCCCTAGTGGATTTGTGCCAGAAGAAGATCAGGGATATTTTCTGGTTCTCTATAATGCTCCTGATGGTGCTTCAGTAAACTATACAGCCAAAGCTACAGAAAAAATTACAGATAAACTTTTGGAGATTGATGATATCGAATCGGCTTTTGGTGCTGCGGGATTTGGCTTTGATGGTAACAACCCCAGTCAAGGCATCATGTTCGTATTGCTGAAACCTTGGGATGAACGACCTAAGTCAGAACAATCAGTTTATGGAGTTCTGAGAAAGGTAAATGCTTCATTACAGGATATTACAGAGGTTGTAGCTTTTGCAGTTAATGCACCGCCTGTACAAGGGTTAAGTAATACTGGTGGTTTTGACTTTCAATTACAAGACCGCAGTGGTAACTTACCCATTGAAGAGTTAGTAAGGAATGGTAATCAATTAATCAATGCCGTTAATTCTGAGAAGTACCCTGCAACCCAAGGTGTTTTCAGTCAATTCACAGCTAATAAACCTCAGAAGCGGATAGAAGTATTGCGAGACCGAGCTAAAGCTCTAAATGTCAGAGTTGACGATATATTTTCGACTTTGCAAATTTACTTGGGTTCTTCCTATGTAAATGATTTTGTTTTAGGTCAACGGCAATATCGGGTTTATGCTCAAGCAGAATCAAAATTCCGCTCTAACCCTGAAGATATTAACCAATTTTATGTTCGTTCTCAAAATAACGAAATGATTCCTTTGGGTAGTTTGGTAAAAATTAGTGATTTTACCGGCCCAGAGACGATTACTCATTACAATATTTTCCGGTCTATGAAAATCCAGGGCAACCCTGCTCCTGGTTATAGTTCTGGACAAGCGATCGCTACGATGGAGGCTGCTTCAGCAGAAGTATTAGACCCTGGTTTTAGTTATGCTTGGCAGGGTAGTGCTTTAGAAGAAAAGTCTTCTGGTGGTTCAGCACCAATCATTTTTGGTTTAGGGGTTGTGATGGTATTCTTGGTACTCGCAGCTCAGTATGAAAGCTACATCGACCCAACGATTATTTTGCTCTCAGTGCCACTGTCGGTATTAGGAGCACTTTCTGCAATTTGGTTCCGGGCAAATGTGCTGATGGCAGGTGGAGTTTGGCCTGTAGTGACGAATGATGTTTATTGTCAGGTTGCTTTGGTGATGTTGATTGGTTTGGCTTCTAAGAACTCTATTCTGATTGTGGAGTTTGCTAACCAGTTAAGGGATAAAGGTTTAGACATTAAAAAAGCAGCAATGACAGCAGCAGAACAACGTTTCCGGCCAATTCAGATGACTGCAATTTCTAGTTTGATCGGTTTCTGGCCTTTAGTTATAGCGACGGGTGCAGGTGTAGGTAGTCGTTGGTCTCTGGGTACTGCAATATTTGGGGGAATGTTAGTTGGTACGCTTTTGAGTTTGTTGATTACCCCTAATTTGTATATTGCGATCAAGAGTTTTGAATCGCGATTTTTGAAGGGTGAAAAACCTGAGCCGTCAGATGAGGATAGTCTATCAGATTATGATGACCATCATTCTAATGGATATGAATCTGTTGAGAATGGTGTGAAAGATCATCATAATGGGCATACTTTAACTAACGGTGCATCAGAAAATCAAGCTAATTCTACAGAAACTTCTGATTCTGATATTGATGAGGCAGTTAGGGAAGAACCACAAATGCCTAAAAGTTAGATTAATTAAAGCTTGTAGTATTGCTCTGGCCCATCTATAAATTAGGCAGGACTTACGCACCTCCAAGGTATTTTCCTCATTGCGACCGACAGGGAAGCAATCTCAAATCCTAGTTTTTCGTGCCTCATGCGTAATATAAAATCCGGATAATTAGTATGTCCAAGTCATTGCGACTGGAACGGAGTGGAAGGAAGCAATCTCAGGAGTGCGCGGAGATTGCTTCCTATCGTCGCAATGACCACTATTCAACCGGATTCTATATAAGTCCTGTTAGGGCTAGAGCAATACTACAAACAAGAACTTTATTCAAACTAATTATATCAAATTCGCTGACTTTCTCGAATAATGTTCTACCAAAAGATTACATAAGCTTTTTCCGAAACTTTTGTACGAACTTTTTATAGAAGGTCTTTAATTTATTTTGGCTATTGCATAGCTTGCGATCGCTCTCCTTAAGCTCTGGGTTTTTGTTATTCTTGAGATAGTTATTCATCCATTCGCAGGCACGTTCCCTTAAATCTGGTAACTCTTGCTTAATATTCACATCCCAAAGGAGAACTGTTTTGTCATCGCTAGCTGAAGCAATTCTATTACCATCAGGGCTAAAAGCTAATCCGATAACGCGATCGTTATGACCATAAAAAGTTTTCTTGTATTGACCATTTCTGTCCCAGATTTTCACAGTTTGATCGTAACTTGCTGTAGCAATTAGCTTACCATCAGGACTGAAAGCTACGGCACGAATATACCTCTTATGGCCTTTTAGAACTGCCTGTTCTTCACCATCTCTATCTAATAATTTGACTTGATTTTTGTTAATTCTAACAGCAATTATTTGCTTGTCTGGGTCTTTATCGGGACTGAAAGCTACTCCAAACACCCGTAATTTACTATCATTATCATTATCTAGAAGAGTTCGCTCTAGAGACCCGTTTATGTTCCAAAGTTTTACTGTTCCATCAAGACTCCCTGAAGCAAAAACCTCACCATCTGGACTAAAACTTAGTCCCCGAACCGATTTATGATGTTTTTCGCTAGTTTCTAGCGAGCTACCGTCTTGCTTCCAAATTTTGATTTTTCCTTTATTATCCCCAGTAACGAAAATTTTCCTGTCAGGGCTAAAGCTTACTGCCAGAACATGATTCTGTTTAAGTTCACCTGGAGGCATTTTTAGGGATTCGATCTTATTACTGTCTACTCTAAAAATTTTCACACTTCCATCCCTAGAAGCTGATACAATCAGCTTACTATCAGGAATAAACTTGAAGGTATTAATTTGTCGAGAGTGCCATCTGTCAGTTTTTATGTATGTGCCATCCTTATTCCAAAATGTTACATTACCATATCCTCTTGCTGTGAGAATTTTGTTATCTTTAGGATTAAAAATTACTCCGTGTAGTTTATCAAAAGTATGTTTTAAGATTTTCAAAGACTCTTGCTCTTGAGCTCCATTTTGACACCACGGTTGCTCACTCTTTATACACCAGAGTTTCACAGTGCCGTCATCACTAGCTGAGGCTAGGATATTGCCATTGTAACTAAATGCTACCGCACGAACTACATCATTATGTCCTTTAAAAGTTCTTAGTAATTTACCGTCTCGGTTCCAGAGCTTAACTGTTTCGTCATTACTTGCTGAAGCAATCATCTCGTTGTCAGGACTGATACTCACATCCCAGACTACACTCTGATGTCCTTCAAGAGTCTTCTCTAATTTACCGTCTCGGTTCCAGAGTTTAACTGTTTTGTCATGACTTGCTGAAGCAATTATATCTCCATTATTGCTGAAATCTAAGGCATTAACTGATTCGTCATGTGCTTGTTTGTTATGCGTTTTTAAGGTTTTGTACAAAGTACCATCTAGTTTCCAGAGTTTAAGGTTACCTCTCCTACTTCCTGTGGCGATTATCTGGCTATTAGAACTGAATCTCACTGTCGTTATTTCTCTATCATCTGTTTGAATAGTTTCGTGCGACCTGTCATCGCTATTATTGTAAATAAAGACGTTTCCTTGATTATCTCTATCTACAGTTACTCGCATTTTGCCGTCAGGACTAAAAGCTTGTCTGTTAACCCCATAGCTAAAAGCTTGTCTATTGTCCTCAAGCTTAAAAGTTAATACAGGTAACAAAGACTTTTGCTTTAATGTTTGGTATAGATTGCTATTTGACTTCTCCAATATAGCTTTAATTTCATCATAACTATACTTTTTCACTGGTATTCCATCTAAATGCCAAACCTTTATTTCCTGACTACCTCGATCGTTCGTGACAATCATCTTGTCATTGGGAGTAAAATTTACGTTGATAACTTTACCCTCATGTTGTAGTTGATTGAGTTCTTTGACTCCATAAACTACTTTGAGGAACTCATCCTGTATTTCTTTTTTAAATTTTTCATCTGGTTTAAATAACTGCAAAAGCCAGTGATCGAGTAATTTCCCTACTCTTAATAAATCTAGCAATGCTTCTAAATGTCGATCTGATTCCCACTTAATTTCTGCAGAATCAATGAAATTACGAACTTGTTGGACTTTTGTATCTCTTAGATTGCTCAAAGTCGAAATCGTCAAAACACTTAATCCAACCATAACTGCAATGGCAATACTCCAATTGCGGCAAGTATTAAAGGTTTTGCGCCAGATACTACGCTGTACAAACTCAGTTTCTACTTTGTTAAACCAGTTATCTTGAGAATTGAGTACCTGTTTGAGCAAATCTAGCCGTGGATCATTATTCCAGAGGAAACCAACTGCCTTTGTGTGCTGACTCCAATTATTGGCAGAAGTATTCACCTCTCGCTGCAACGGCAAATTTACTTTTAATATTTTTTCAGCTTCAGGATGCTCTTTTCTACCATTGAAAAATTTTTTGAAGGGATTCCATAAACTTACTGTTTCAACTGTTTCCTGTGTCTCATCTAACCAGTCTTTAATTTGTTTCCATCCCCTTACCAAAGCATCATGGACTGGTTCCACATATTCTTGACCTTCTGTATCCCTACCTTTGACAAGCAAACGTGCTTTTACAAAGCGAGCAATTACCTGCTTCACTTGCTGATTTTTTGGTTCTGGGTAGACCAATTCAGAAGTTGGCACTCTTCGACGAGCTAGTTCACCACTACGAATAGCCACCATTCGCAGCATCACATCACGAATTGTTGACTCATCAACTTTTTCTTCTGCTTTTAACTTGTTATAGGTATTGTCAGCACGATTAGTTAGAGACCGTGTTACCCCGCCTATTTGTTGATAATCTGCCTCAGTAATAGTACGATCGCTCCTTTCTTTATTTTCTTCTGCCTTCAGATATCTTAAATAAAGCTCACTTAAGGTGAAAGACAGTAGAGGTAAAGCACCAGGCATTTGAATCACTTCATCAATCAAAGCATTGACTAACTTTGAGGACTCAAAAAATAATGTTCTTTGTGCAGCAGGTTCTTCTATTATTTGTTTTAACTCTTCCCTATTCATCGGAGTTACGATAAACCTGCCATTTTGCCACACCTCTTGCCAAACCTGTTGCCAATTTGTATCTTTATACTTGTGTTCATTCAAATCTCTAAGTTGAGGTTCAAAGTCAGAACGCAATGTCATTACAATTCGGAAATTTTCAGTTATTTGTGGTGCAGCTAAAGCTTCTGCTAACAAACGTAAAAAATTTTCTCTGTCTTCGTCATTCTTGGATAAGGTAATTATTTCTTCACTCTGATCGATAGTCAATAATAACTTAGTATTCGGATTCTTTTGACTCCATTTATGAATAATTTCAGTTAAAAATTGAACATCTTGATATAACTGCTGAATTAATGAATCAAGCTTTAAATCTGTTGTAATTGGCAAGAGCGCCGTTGCCAGTGCAGTAAAAGGTAGTTCTCCTGGTCTCATCGTTTCCAGGATGTACCACTGCTGTCCATCTGTTTCTGCTTCTTGTTTAATCGCAGGTATTAAACCAGCTTTTACTAAGCTAGATTTACCCGAGCCAGAAAGACCCAAAACTACTGTAAGTGGATTGTTTTTCACCTTTGCTAGAAGACCTTCTTGAGGATCTTCGATCAGCTTTTTTCTACCATAAAATAACTGACTATCTTCTTTTTCAAACGAAGCTAAACCTTTGTAGGGATTGGTACTTTCATCTAGTTTAAATTCTTCTAGTTTTTCCGGTTTAAAATTAGATAGGGGAAAAATATATTCGCCCTTTAAAAAAACATATTCATTGATTTTTGGATCGTATTTTTGAGGTTGAAACAGCACAGGAGTTTGTCCTTCTGCAACTTTCCGTAATTCGTTTTGCAAATAAGTAAACATTTCATGGGTTGTAATTACTTTATCATCAATAATTGCTTCCAGAAATTTGTCCCTATCTCCATCTCCATTGCAGTTGCCTGTGAGTATTTTTAACAGAAAATAGGCAAAGGGTGAATGTCCATTCTTATTGCCCCTTTTGCCAAAACGAAATGAATCTAATGCTTTCTCATCATGGCCTGCTGAAGTAATAATTTGCTGAGTGCTATGTTTTATGAAGCGGTCATAATTTTGTTTATAAAGTCTCCGTGGTCTGCCTACATTTCTACCCTTGCTTACCCAAGAAATTCTACCTGCAAAACAGCAGTCTAGAATTATTAACAGATGATGACAGTGCAATTCGGTCAAGGTTTCGTATACTTTCTTCATCGACAACCAAGTTTTATTGTCATCAGCATCTGCATCTTGAGGCATAAAATAACCCGCAGGTTTACCCTCTTCGCTATCTTCTGCTTCTTCATCGAATCCATGACCAGCAAAATAGAATAAGAGGCGATCGCTTTTTTCAATTTGAGTTAATTTTCCCTCTAATTCAATTTTCTTGTTTTGCAGATTTTCTAGAAGTTGACTAAATTTTTCCTTAGTTGCTCCTTCATCAAATAATTTTAAAACTTGATAATTGTGTTTTTCCTGAAGAACATTAGCTAATTCTTGAGCATCAAAGACAGCATTCTTAAGTTTAGGAATATGACTATAGCGATCGATACCAATGATAATCGCTAAATTTCGCTTAATTCTTACCATAAGTGAATAGGGATTAGGGGAGTAAGGGAGTTTAGTAATGGATCGACACAGCTAAAACGATGCAATAGTAGGGGCGGATTTTAACTCGAATTTTAATGCTTATTCTAAGATTTACATAAACCTGCCCTAATGCACAAAATTAGTTGTATCAGTCTAGTAGGATGCGTTATATAGAATCCGGATAATTACTATAGCTTGCGTCATTGCGACTGGAACGGAGTGGAAGGAAGCAATCTCTGGGTTTGAGGAGATTGCTTCCTATTGTCGCAATGACGACTGTTCAACCGGATTTTATATTAGAGAAGCGTAACGCACCGACAGAGGGAAAACTAAAGCGGTGCGTTACGACGGACTGTTAAATCCTTTCACACTCTAAGTTGTAGCTGTCTAACGCACCCTACTAGACTTAAGCGTCAATCCTCTTCTTTTCTAGGAGAGGTAATTATTAATTATTAATTATTAATTATTAATTACTCAAAGCGTCTACCAATGCTTCCAATCCTTCTTTTGAAGTAAAGTACGTCAAATGATCGCAAGCAACATCTGGTAATATCCTTGGTTGAGGCGAGCGATCGCTACTTACTTTTTTAATATTTGCCAGGTGAACCGCAATATCATTAGGTTCTGTCCCAAAGACTAAATCATCCACAAAGAGGTTGATAACTGGAGAAAAAAGTTTTGCCTTGCATTTTTCTAGGAAACTAGATTGTTTTTTCGATGTTGGCATCGACCGATCTCCAGAAATAATAGTATAACGAACGTGAGGATCTGGATTATTGGCAAGTTTTGTGATAAACTCTGAATCAGGCTGCATCTGATCTAGAGAATTATCATTTGCTTCTATAAACTGTAAAGATTTAGCGCCCATATCCGCGACAACTTTTGCAGGCCATGCCATTGTCGGAATTTTATTCAGACCAAAATTTAACATCACAAATGCTAGTTCCTGAACTTGTGGCCAAGGAGAACCTCCATTAGGAGTACCCAACATCACTAAATGTTGAACAACTTCATTTCCTCCTTCTTGTTCGATAAACCAACGAGAAACTAATCCTCCCATGGAGTGAGCAACAATATGTAATTCTTTGCCATGATTTGCTCCTAAACCTACAGTTTCCAAACGTTTTTTGAGCAACAAGGCATTTTCTTCAATAGTTGTCTGGAGATTTTCGTAGTCGAAAGTTAAAACCAGGTCATAAAGTTCCCGTAGAGGACGTTGTTCCCCATTTATCTCTACTTTTGCCCTTTGAACGCTACCAACCATAGTTTCGGTATCCCCAATAATACCATGAATGTAGAGGACTATTTTCTGAGCAGAGTCAACTTGTTTTTTGACTTCTTCGATATTTTTCTGATAAATTGGTTTCCGATCGTTTTCTTGCTTCACCTCTGCTGATGCTAAAATCGGATATTCATAGGAAGTTCCTAATTTTTGACTCCGGATTTTTTTGAAGAAAATTTTAATCGAACCATCTAAACTAGGACTACTTGTAGTTGGTTTAGGTAAACGTTCCAAGGTGATTTCTGTTTGTTCTCCCTTCTTCGCACCCTGACCGAGAGGCAAGAAAAATTCACCATCGTGACTAATAGGTAAAATATATTCATCCTCTTCTAAAGTTTTGTCAACTATTAGCTTTAAAGGTGCATCTTTAGTAACTAAGTTAACATCATTAACATTAAATAATTCCACAGCAGCTAATCCTGGATCGCTATTACGACTGGTGGTAAATTGAAAAGATTCAATTGCTCCAGGTTCTTCTCTGAGTAGGGGTGGTGTAACCACATTACCCACAGATCGTGTGGTTTGGGAAACAGTAGTAAGAGTTACTTTTGCTTGCAAACTGGGATGGGATTGTACTTCAACTAAACCATTCATTAATTTAGCGTTGCGATCCGATTGCAGTTGTTCCGCATCTCTGGGTTTAACAACGGTAACTGCTACTTCTTTAGTAATCCAATCATCAATTTTTTTCCGAGATTTAGCAGCACCACGGGTAGAAACTTGCTGCATTAGACTCTCAAGAGTTCCTCCTGGCACTGCTCTTGTCTGCCGAGGAGGTTCTAACCCCTCTTGCTGTAGTAGATCGGCATTAAAGTCTGTCTTACTCACAATCAACTTTAAGACATCTTTAATCTCAGTTATACCATTTTCGAGAAAATCTTCTTGAATCTCCACAAACACAAAACTTTCAAAACTATTGCTCTCATCTGAATTCGCTCCTGAAAGTGCTATTGTACTTGATTCATACTCCTCAACGTTTTCAGGATCGGGATAGAAATGTATACGCGGTTCTATGGAATAATCACTTGAAAGTAAGATAACAGCGCAAAATAATTTTTGGTTGCTATGATTAGTGAGCTTAAGTTTGAGAACTGGACGTTTCCATTCTCCATTTTCATATTTATACTCTAGATAATATTCAGAATTTGTTGACAAAGAATTGCCTGAATCTTCAGCGGGTGTAATCTCTCCTTGCTCATCCTCATATCCATAGGTTGTAATTTCCATCTCCACATCAGTTGGTTTAATACTACTCTTAGAACTTTTTAAGTTGAGAATATTAGTCCAACGAGCGATCGCTTCTAAAGCTTGAATTGCTTCTCCAGCAGCATTTTTACTGTAACCTGGTTTTTTGGGAATAGGAGCAACCACAGGATTGTCGCCTTGAGTAATCAAGTATTGTCCTTTATCCACTAGCAGGGTATAATCAGCTTCTGTAGAATCTTCAACCTGTTCAACATATAGAGATTTTTGACCGGAATTGATTTCTTCTAGAGCTTGCTTTGCTAAATTTATACCTTCTTCTTCTGTCGAATTCCCCTTAATATAAACCTTTAATTTTTCGATCGGCAAACTGGTAATAATCGCCCAATAACTTTGATTTTCATCTAAATCTCCTTGAGTTGGAGTAATTTCTACCTTGCTTTTTGCCGTCAATACTTTAGTAACTTTAGCCTCTCCAAGAGCTTTTGATATTTCCTTTAAATCATCAGGAGTGCTTCCTACAGGAAATATAGCTAATAAAGTAGTTTCATTCGCAGATTTAGATGTTTTAGGAATGCCCTGTAATGCTCCACCATCAATCTCCCAACCCTTCTCTTTAGGCTTTGTGTTGTAGGTTAAATTGACGTACTCCCCGCTCTAAAGAGACGGGGATTCTAAATATCACTATTTAGACTTTCTCTTTCGTCGAGTAGGCTTACTCGTTTGGGTTTCCCCATTCAAGCAGAGACCAGTCTCTCCAGAGACGT
>JBFRWE010000428.1:0-17921 GCA_051439345.1 Xenococcaceae cyanobacterium | reverse complement strand
CTTCTCTCCTCTGATTTCTAATCCGTTCGATTTCTTGTTGTAATTCTTCTACTTGTCTTTGTAAATTATCTACTTCTGCTTGATTGTCTTCTACTTCTACATCAACCGAGCCTCTTTTACCTACTCTTGCATAATTTCCTTGTTTAATTTGTTGGTATTCTGCCGAATTTGCCCACTCTTCTAAATAACTTAAACGTTCTACAGCAAAAGGATGAGTTAAAAAGCTACCGTTACCGCCATTATAAATAAGGAACTTATAAATCTGATTTAAGCTATCTCGATCTAATTGTTGGTAATTTTTCGCCTGTTGTCGAAATTCTGCCAAACTAGATTCATGGGCATATTTTTTACTGCCTCCTGCGAGTTTCATCATAGTTTGCAGCACTGTATCTAAGTCATCTACCACTAGCATACCTGCGCGATCGGCTGATAATTCTGCTTTGCGTCGCCATTCATAAAAAGCAAAAATTAGACCACTACTAATTAAGTTGCCTAAACCAAGAGTTAGCTCACCGAGGATAGAAGCAGCACCCATTATCCAAATCGCCATCTGAATTAAGATCGTGTGGTCGCATTTAATATGTCCTAATTCATGAGCCATGATCGTACGAATTTCTGCTTCATCCATTAACTCTAGTACTTCCGTATTAACCACAATATAAGGTCGATCGCGCCCTAAAGCATGGCTATTAGCTAAAGGATTTTGGGATACATATAAACTAGGTTCAGGGTACACATCTAAATCCCGCACACATTCGCGGAAAATACCATATAAAGTAGAATATTGCCTAGCACCAGCTTGAATACAATTACCTAACCAATAAATATGTTGAGGACGTTCGTAAAAGTATTCTACAAACCTATTAGCTAGCAGATCGAAGCCTGGAAGACTGCGTAATGTTTGTTCTGCTTGACGGTCTAAAGGATGTCTAAAAGCTTCACTAGATATTCCTGAATAAGTAGGCATAAAAAAATTTAGTTATTAACTATCTATAATCTATGAATTTTTGGCATTATGACTTAGCAAATCTACTTTACAATTAACTCAAAATCAACTTAAAAAATTAGGAGTTAATGGCAATCGTGGTTTATATTTACATTTCCGATTAGGTTAACTAGATAACTTTAATATTTGTTTACTTAGGTGTAATATTTTACCAAATCTAAAAATTGTCTCATTGTATGACCAGCAGAGTTCGGAGTTCGGAATTCGGAGTTAGGTTACAAGCACGGAGGCAGACGGGGCTCTTAAAGTGGGCGGAATGCCTTGCTGCTTGCGACCTTGAATGCATTCAAGGTCGGTCAGCAACGGAGGAAACTTCCGCACTCGTCCCCTCAGAAACTCCGTCTCCGCTCCTTCCAAACAATATCAACTCCGAACTAGAGCGAAGCGACTTTGACTTGAAGTAACGAGTTTAAAACTCTGCCACCTATGGCGGAGAAAGTGAAGTAAGAATTGTGCGGGAGTTATGGTTTGGAAATGACTGCTTCTAAGAAAGCTACCGGGGTTCTCTCCTCTGGTATTCATTTGTTAGATGGTGTGTATCAAGTAAATAGAGTGTTAGGGCAAGGCGGTTTTGGTATAACCTATCAAGGAGTCGATACCAGACTTAATCGACCCGTTGCTCTCAAAGAGTTTTTTCCTGAAGGTTGTTGGAGAGAGGGAACAACTGTTGTTTCCGCAGGAAGATGGACTGTAAAAACTTATAGTGATGCTAAACAAAAGTTTTTACAGGAGGGCCAAACTTTAGGGCGATTTAATCATCCAGGCATTGTGCGGGTATTCTATTATTTTGAGGAAAATAATACGGCATACATGGTAATGGAATACTTACAGGGTCGGAGTCTGGCTGATTTGTTAAAACAAAGAGGTGGTAAACTGAGCCAGTCTGAAGCTTTGCAGTATATCCAAAAAATATGTCAGGGATTAGAAGTACTACATCGGTCTCAGTTTTTACATCGAGACCTTAAACCCGATAACATAATGCTGACTAAAGATAATAGAGTAGTCCTAATAGACTTTGGGGCAGCAAGAGACTTTACCTCTGGGGATTCTAAGCGATTTACTGCTATGTTCACCCCTGGCTATGCTCCTTTAGAACAATACGGTCAGGCACTCAAATTTGGAACTTTTACCGATATTTATGCTTTAGGAGCGACTCTATATCATCTTCTCACAGGAGTAGTTCCCCCGTCTGCGATAGAAAGGGCAGCAGGAATAGAGTTAAAACCTATATGCCAAATCAATCCAGAAATTAGTCCTCATATTTCTCTAGCTGTAAATCAGGCAATGGCAATGGAAGTCACAGAGAGGACAAAATCGGTAAAAGAGTTTTTGAATGTACTACGAATGAGCAATAGCAACTCAGTTAGTTTGGTCGAGCAAACTTTCTATGAATCTTCCCAAGACCCCTGGAATGCTTTTGAATCACCTAAGTCTTCTCCCACTAACTATAACAAGCAGAATAGATCGAATTCATGGTTTTAACTTGGATAATGACAGAGAGTACTTTTACCTCTAATCGGGAAGCAAACTAATGATGTTAAATGATATCAAAATAGCCATGCTAGGAACTACTGGGGCGGGAAAGACTAGCTATCTCTTGGCTATGTATGCAGTTATGCAAACAGGTATCAAAGGTTTTACCCTGTCGGCAAAAGACATGGATATGGATTTAGATTTAATTGAGAAGTGGGAGCAATTAATTGATATTGAAGCTGAAGATAGATGGCCTTTACCTAATGCAGCAGCGATCGAACATTATAGCTTTAATTTTAGCTATGGTTTTCGACCCATAATGAGTTTTGATTGGCTAGACTATCGAGGTTTAGCTTTAAGCGATCGCTCTAGCGAACAGGATGTACAAGCATTATGTACCTATTTAGCTGATTCTGGTTGTTTATTTTTGTGTGTATCGGGAGAAAATCTTCAAGATAAAATAACTCCAGCGATTGTGCGCCAGATCAAGAGCGATCGCATGAACCAGTTTATTCAACAAATTATTAGTAATTATCGCCAACCAACCCCCGAGCGACCTTTTCCTGTGGTAATTCTAATTACTAAATACGATCTTTGCCATCATCGCGATAAGCAAGCAGTTATCGAGGATATTAAAAGAATATTTCAGGCTTTGTTTACTCCCAATTCTGGTTGGCTGGTGATGATTTGCCCCGTTAGTTTGGGTAAAGAACTGTGCCAAGATATAGATCGCGGTTCTATTGTACCAGTAAATGTCCATCTGCCGATCGTGTTTGCTATTTACTCTCAACTACGTTCTTATGGCATTAAACTCAAAACTGCTCGTCTTCATCTTCATGAAGAAATAGATAAATTAAAACAGTCTGGGATGTTAACTAAATTTTTGAAAAATGGCTTATTCCAAGAGAATGCCAAAAAACTAGAAGAACTAGAAGAAAAAATTGCGATCGTCGAAGAGAATATGGAATTACTTGCAGAAGAATTACAACAAGTTTCTCTATTTCTCAGTGGTAGTGAGGTAAAAGCTAATGTATGAATCTAAATGGGCGGGAATCGTTTACGGACGAAGCTATAATTTGGATTTTCGTCTGATTGCTATCCCAGAGGATTTTACTAGCGATGTAACTAATTGGGCATTAGATCATATTATTCCCACCACTCGTGCAGCCAGCAAGCTATCTAATCATCCTCGTTGGTCTTTATTTAAAAATGAATCTCACTGCGTTGTCGGTGTTACTTGCATGGTGCGAGATTTAATTGATGATAATCAAAACAAAGAAGGAGAAAATTTAACTAAAGATTCTCAGGGTAGACCTTTATATATTTTTGTTGGTTATGGAACTAAAATAAATCATCACAGATACGCTATCAATTTTCCTGCTTATAACTATACTAATTTAGAAATTTTTCAACCTTTATATCAATATGTTCGAGAGCAATGGTTGGTTAAAGATTCTGGGATCAATCGCAAAAAAACGATCTTAACTAATTATCAAAAATTATTTTTTACTAAAATAAAACCCAAAATTGATGCCGATCCCAACTTGGCTGAACAATTAAACTGTCAGAGTAAATATCCTGGCAAAATCTTTCTCTGGCAAAATTCAGCCCAATGGAACAGCAAATTATGGGCAACGACAGCACTTTGTCAAAAACCAACTTCTCTCTGTTTAGGTTTAGCCAGCACCAAACATTTGCGTAAAAGTTCTTTTTTGAATGGAACAGTTATTAATATTTCTGAATTTACTATTCAAGATAAATTGACAGATGTTGCCTTAGAATCTGAGCAAAATAAATCAAAAGAGTCGGCAATCAAAAAAATATTTTCCTTTCCTCAGTCTATAGAAGCCAAAGTAAAAAAAGATCTCCAATCTACTTTTCAACAAGCAGGGCAAGCAGTTAATCTGGGTCAAGAATTGGTACAAAATATCATGGGGAAACAGGAGGAATTGGATCTAGAGCAAATAGAACGAAAATCAATTAACAAAGATCGAGAGGAAACTTTCGGTTTTAAAACCAAGAAGTCTAAAAAACCGTCTCAGCCAGAGAGTCAAGAGTGGTTTTAAGTAAAAGCTGTAAGCTCTAAACTACCAGGTAAAAAGTTTATAGTTTATAAATAAAAGAGTCAACTGAAAATTAGTAGATGGAAGTTAGAGAACTCAAGTTTCTCCTGAAATTGGCTGCTTTACCAGAATATCAAGGTAAAATTAGTGAACTAAAGCCCACAAGTAGAACTAGAATAGCAGATACAGAAAAGATTTGCCGTCGGTTATACGCTCGCGCTTTGGTAGAGTGCCAAGAACAAATTACTAAGTTCAAGCTTTCTTCGGTAGGTAAGGCTTTACTCAAACTAGATGTCCAGAAATTACCTTTAACGCTAGCAGAATTAGCAACCCTCAAAGCTTGTAATCAAGAAATAATTACCCCGCAAAAAATTAAAGTTACTCCTACAGAAACAAGAAATCAACTCATTAGTAGCTTAATAGAAAGAGGTTTAATTACAGTTGTTGCGACTAAAATTAAGCAAGTTTGGTTGACAGATAAAGGTAAACAGTATTTGCTAACAGAATACAATCCTCAAGGTCATCATCCTGTTTTAAGTTTGGATTTACTTAATAATTATTTATATTTATTCCGTCAGTATAATTCTTTGGCAATCGAAGTAAAGGCAACAGGGATTAGGGAAGAGGCAACAGTCTTGGTGAATAATAGTAGTAATCAGCAAAAAATTGATTATTCATCCAACGGTAACAAAACTGTACCTATTTCTGATGAACAAGTTCTACAAACTATACTTGATTTGGATTTACAGTTAAACACCAATAATTATTTACCCATTTTCCATCTACGAGAAAAATTACAACCTTTCCTCTCTAGAGAAGAATTAGATTTAACTCTGTATCGTCTACAAAGACAAGATAAGCTGGAATTAAGCTCGATTGTTGAATCTTCTAAATATACTCGCGAACAACTTAAAGCTGGTATTCCTCAGAATATAGGGGGTTGTTTATTTTTTTTAATAGTAGTTAAGGAAAATTAGACGATATCTAATAACTGCTACAATGCAGCATAATCAGCAAGTTTTAGCTAATAGTGAAGCATCGAGGTCTTGTTTTTCCCACAAAAAGCGAATACTGAACCCGAAGGGCTAACAGCTAATAGCTAACAGCTATTAAACGAAAGATAGAGGTACTACAGTGGCAACCTTAGCGGAAATAATTCAACGGGAAGTAAATCCCTTCGATCCGGTAACGTTGAAAACAGGGAATTTTTGGACAGATGATAAGCAAAAGGAGATTCCTACTGTTACTTCTATCCATCAAGAAGTCATTCAAGAGACAGAGAGCTTTTTGCATACTGTAGCGAAAGATCATCACACTCGCACTCTTTTGTTAATGGGAGATTCTGGCTGTGGTAAAAGTTATTTACTTGCTCGCCTCAAACAAAATTTTAACCATCAAGCTTTTTTTGCCTATATCGATCCTTGTCCGAGTAGTGATTGTATTTGGCGACATACTCTACGTTACACTGTCGATAGTTTGATGCATGCACCAGCAGGGGAAAAAGAGTCTCAACTGCTACTGTGGTTAAAAAACTTAGCCAATTTTCGCGACCGCAGTTTGATGAGGCAACTTTTGGGAGCGAAGGGCTTATTTGTGCTTAATTTTCGTAGTAGTTATCCTACGGGTATTTTTCAACCAAAAGATTTTTTTACAGTTTTATATCAACTTACCAAACCAGAATTTTATTTTCTTGCCTGCGATTGGTTGCGAGGAGAAAATCTTGATGAAAAAGATTTGAAAAAGTTAGGGGTAAATACAGTTATTGATAGTGAAGAATCTGCTCGAGGAATCCTGGGCAATTTTGGGCGTATTTCTGAGTATAATCAGCCTATTGTTCTCTGTTTCGATCAAGTAGAAACCTATCGTCATTCGGATGGTTCTTTTGATATTAGTTCGGTTTTTAATGTTAATACTACTCTGCATAATAGTAATTTTAAAAACTTTTTGGTAATTATTAGTATTATTCGCAATCAATTTATAGAACAGAAAGATAATTTACATCAATCAGAACTTGCTCGTCTTGAAAAGACAGTTACGCTTAAACAGATCGATCTCAATCAGGTGGAAGCTTTATGGTCAAGTCGTTTAGCTTATTTGCACTCTCAAGCACAACCAAAGCCACAATCTCAACTTGAACCTTTAAATACAGAACAACTGCAACAGTACTATCTAGGAGGAAAAGCAAATCTCAGAGATTCTTTGGCTTTGGCTAGTAAATTGTTTTTGGCTTATAAAACTGGTCAAAAAGACATTGAAAAAGTTGAAGAGAATATACCTGCTTCTTTCCATTTACTTTGGCAACAAGAATTACAAAAAATTAAAAATGAACTCTCTCGTATTCGTCAATTTTCTTCTCAAGAACTAATTGATATGTTGCAGCAAGTAGCTATTGCCCTGCAAGTAGATAAAGTAAAAAATAGATTTTTATCTGGAAAATATGCTAGTTATTCTTTTAGCTATAAATCTTTAGAAAAAGATAAGTTGGTTGGGGTTCTATGGTGTGAAGAACCTAGTTTGAAAAGTTTTGTTTTTGCGATGAAAGCTTGTGATAAAGCGAAAAAAATCTATCGTAACTGTAGTTTAATTTTACTGAGAGCAGAAACCGTTGGTAGTCCCCAAAATAAAGGATATCAACTATATAAAAAAATATTTCGCCGTTCTCCCCATCGTCATCTTCAACCAAGTTTAGAGGATGTCAGTTACCTTAAAACTTATCAAAAATTAGCTAATGAGGCGATCGCAGGAGATTTAGTTTTGGGTTTCCAGACTATCACCTTATTGCAGCTACAATCTTTAGTCTGTCACAGTCAAGTTTTAGCTGAATGTAATTTACTCAAGGAACTAGCCATCATACCAAGTAAAAATGATACAGCGACAAAAGAGCTTGAGCAACCCAAAGTAAAAGAACTGTTACTTAATTTAGCCAAAGTCCATAAAATTATTGGCAAACAAAAGTTAATTGAGCAAGCAAGCCATCAATTAGGTACTATCGATCGAGAAGCAATCGAACAATCTCTAGCCCAACTCCAGGCAGCCAAACAAATCGCGATCGTCAATCCGAATGCACCCACAGAAGAGCAAATTATTATGTGTGATGATTAAGTAGGGAGATGAAGACCAGGATAAAAAGGTTAAATGAGCCAGAATTTTGTTTAAATGATATTTAGTCTAGAAAATACTGTATTGGTTGTAACTTATGAGTTTAGCTGTAATTAAATTTTCTGCCGAAGATTGTGGTATTTGCCATAAAATGTCTTTTTATGACCAAAAAGTAGCTAAAGAGCTGGATTTAGATTTTATTGACGTAAAAATGCAAGATACGGCTACTTATCGTAAATATCGTAAAATTCTGTTATCTCAATATCCCAATAAAGAAGAGATGGGTTGGCCTACTTATCTTATTTGTGATTCTCCTGAAGGAGATTTTAAAATTATTGGAGAAGTGAAAGGGGGTCATCCCAAAGGTGAGTTTCGCCAACGCTTAAAAGATGTAATTAACGATGGTGACAATTAACTAGTCATCAATTTCAATTAGTTTATTTTGAGCTGATAACCCTGCTTTAATCTTTATTTGCTTTTTAGCAACTTGAAAATGTTTAGCTAACAAATTAATTAGTTCTTGATTGGCTTTGCCATTCACTGGCGGAGATTTTAATCTAATTATCCAACTGCCATCTGCGGATTGCTCAATTTTCTGTTGCTTAGAGTTAGGCTTTACTTTTACCTGAATTTTCATTTTTGTTTGTTTTCATTTGTGCATTGGCAATAAAACTATTTTGACAAACCAAACGATTTTGGATGAGCTTGTTTGCCTTCTCTCGTATTTCTCCCAATATTGGTAAATAAGTAATTCTATTTAATTGAATAGAGAAGGGAATTACATTGGTTGAGGAGCTTGGAGTAACAGAGATTTTAGCTGTTAGACTAGGGAAAATTTAGCTAAATAATTAATTTGAACTACTCAAATTATGGCTTTTTATAATAAGCTTGTTTATTCAGAAAATAATCAAGTTTGTCTTGTCAATTATTTGCTCTAATTTGGCTCGGATTCAAAGTAAAACATGATTAATCTAGTTACTGTGCAATGACCTAACTAAAATAGCTGGTTATTGAGAAAATACGACCATGAAACAACCATCTGATTATGGTAAAGACAAAGAGTTCGATCTGACAGGGGAAAGCAAAGTATACTTTCTCAAACATAAAAAGCGAGCGCGAAAAAAAATACTAATTACCTCGATAGTACTACTAGCTGGTATTAGTGGGGGTTTAGCCTATGGATGGTTGTCGATTCAGCGCAAATTAATTCCTTTAGTTCAAACTGAATTAACTAATTATCTCCATCGTCCCATAGAGATTGGTCAGTTAACTAGTGTATCTCTTTTAGGGGCGCGTTTTGGTAGAACTAATCTCCCTGCTACAGACACTAATCCCGATCGCTTAAGTGCAGAAGCTATACAGGTAAACTTTTCCCCCTGGCAATTTTTGTTTAAGCGGGAGCTATTACTACACCTTACTATCATTAAACCTGATGTATATATAGAACAAGATGAAAAAGGAATTTGGACTCCTACGGATTTTGGGACAGGAGAAGAATCAGACAGTTGGCTGGAAATCGCAGTAAAAACGATTAAACTGAGAAATGCTGATGTTACTCTAGTTGCTCGTTCTCAAACCCAAGAACTTAATCCCCCAGTACCGCTAAAACTCGATCGCGCCAAGGCTACTTTTTTGCCCAAACAAGACATGACTAGGTTTGAAGTGGCTGGCAAAATCAAACAGGGAGGAAGACTAAAAGTTAAAGGTAAGGTTATTAATGATACGGGAGATATCGATTTAAACCTGGTTGGGAAAAAATTAGCTGCCCAAGCCATAGCTAATCTTGTCGTTTTACCTCTAGAGCTACAAGAGGGTAAAATAGACAGCAAACTAGATATAAAACTCCCTAGAAATCAAGCCCCTCAACTTACAGGTACTGCTGATTTAGATGAGGTAACATTTCAGCTAGCTGAACTAGCTAAACCCTTTACTAATAGTAATGGTAAGTTACGCTTCGATGGTTATAAGATTGAGATTGATCGCGTTAGTACTTTGTTGGGGGAAGTTCCTGCGGTAGCTGAGGGTGTAGTAGATACAGAAGAAGAAGGAAATTATCAGATAGAAGCCAGTACTAAGCCAGTCGGAATAGACAAAGTAATAGAAGCCTTAGAATTAGAAAAACCTGAGATTGCGCTCGACGGTAAAGTCAAAGCAGACTTAAATGTAACAGGCGTACTCCTCAATCCCCAAATTAATGTTGCTGCCGTCACCACTACTAATACTCGCATCGATAAAGTAGACTTTAAAGCAATTAATGCCAATCTCGATTTAATTGATAACTATCTCTGGGTACGACAGTTTACAGGAACTCCTCAAGTTGGTGGACAAATTAAGGGAACAGGGAGAATACAGCTAGATGGTAGACAAAACTTGTTCTTTGACGTACAAGCCCAAAATGTACCAGGAAACAAAGTTTTTCGTAATTATAATGATAATCTTCCCATCGATATTGGTTTAGTTTCAGGTTCGGCTAAATTTTCAGCCCAAGCTGACGATCTTATTAGTAGTCTCCAGGCGTTAGATGGAGAAGCTAGCTTTCCTCTAGGGGGAGGAACGGTAATTGTAGATAACTTTAATTATTTATCTGGAGGTTGGCAATCAGAACTTAAAACTAAAGATGTAGATTTTGCTAGTCTACCCATTGGTAAAAATAGTGCAGAAAATATTGGTAAGGGCAAAGTAAATACTACCTTAGAAGTTAAAGGGAATAAAGGTTCTTTTGCTTTAAATGAAATGAAGGCTGAGGGGACAGCTAGTCTTACTACTGTCGGTGGTACAGTTGATGTTCCTAATCTCAGTTTAGCAGCAGGACGATGGTTTGCTGATGCTAATACTGCCCTATTAAACCTCAACCAAGTATTTCCCGAACTTCCTCCAGAATTTAATGGTTTAGTAACAGGAACTTTTGAGTTAAATGGCAATGTCGAAGGAGAAACCGAAATTGATGGGGTAGGTAATCTTAATTTAGCTGAGGGTGAAGTAGCAGTTACCGACTTAAAGATTCGCGGAGATGCTTGGCAAGCCAAGGCGCAAGCTACCAATTTGAAATTAAAAGAATTAAATTCCGAGATTCCCGATCAATTTGCTGGTTTAGTAGATGGAACATTTGACCTATCTGGAGATGTAAATAATATTGTACTTGAGGCAATTATTGCTAAGGGAGATGGGAGTTTAACCCTACCTGAAGGAGTCTTTGCTGCGAGAGATTTAGCGATCGCTGATGGTAGATTTACAGCAGTAGTGATACCCCAAGGAGTAGATTTAAGTTTATTTGGCGATCCTGGTGCTGAAGACGATCTGATCTTGAATGGGGAACTAGGAGGAAAACTAAATCTAACAGGTAAAATCGATCGTCTTTCTCCTCCTGATGTCCAAGCCATAGGTAATGTTACCTTTAGTGAAGGAATCGATCTCCTAGAACAACCTTTCTCCGCAGCAATAAAGTGGGATGGTAAACGCTTAGATGTATTATCCGCAGCAGGAGAAGGATTAGAAGCAAAAGGTTATATAAATCTAGACAAATCCTTTTTTTCTGACATCCCCGATAAATTAGCAGCAGTTAATTATTTTTATTTTGATGTACCCCAGGCAAAATGGATTGATATTAATAAACTCAGACTAACCTTACCTAGTTGGGCAGTTAATTTAGACTATTCAGGTAGGGCAGACTTTCAGGGCAAAATTGCGGGTATTCCTTCGGCAATGGAAATAGATGGAGGCTTAATTCTGAGAGACTTTAGAGTCGAAAATCTCATTTTTAATCCCATTCTTGAAGGAAAAGTAGCAGTTTCCCCGCAAGAGGGAGTAAATCTGCAATTAGATCGAGATTCAGATGAAATTAGTTTGGTTTTAGATCGAGATTTCTTACCGATTTCTTTCGCCTTTAACCACAACAATATGGCTGTAACAGGCAGAGGCAAAGGAGAAATACTGACTGTCGAAACCTCAAATATTCCCGTTGAGTTACTAAAAACTATTGCGATCAAAAGCGATGATTTTGCTGTGCCAGAAAATCTGGCTGTTCAACAAGTAGAAGGAGACTTATCAGGAGAATTCTTTATTAATCTCAATACCCTAGCTACTTCAGGCAAAAATATAATCGTCGAGCGACCAATTATAGCTAGGATTAGAGGCGATCGCCTAACAGGAGATTTTCAGTATGCAGATGGTTATTTAGCTGTAGAAAAAATTAAATTTCAACAGAGAGAGAGTCTTTACGCCTTGACAGGAAGATTAATCCAGACAGAAGACGATCTAGAAGTGCAAGGAGAAATAGACGTTGAGACAGGACAAGTACAGGATGTGCTGGTGGCACTAGAAATCTTTGAACTAGGAGATTTAACGAATGTAGGTGGCGATCGTCAATACGGTAAATCCCAAGATTTATATAACTCTCCTTTACCTTGTTCTGCCGAAAATATTAGCCAAGGTAATTGCACCTTATTTGATATTGGTTTACCTCAAGCTAGTATTTTTGAACAACTTAATCGACTAGCAGAAATTCAGGCGTGGCTAAATTTATCCCAACAAAACCGAGAGCGAAGATTTTTATTACCAGATTTAAAAATCCTCCAAGGTAATTTTAATGGCAAGATTGTTTTTAATGGGTCTTTAGCTCAAGGAATTAATACCGACTTCGATTTTAAAGGACAACAGTGGCAATGGGGCAAATACAATATAGAAGAAGTAATGGCACAAGGTAATTTAAGGGAAGGAATTCTTACTCTCTTACCCATCAGCGTGCAGTCTGATGATAGTTTAATTGCTTTTTCTGGTAGTTTTGGTGGGGAAACGCAGTCTGGACAATTTAGATTAATTAATGTGCCGATCGAACCGATCGAAGAATTAGTTAACCTTCCGCCAGAAATAACCTTTGGAGGTACTCTCAATGCGACTGCAACTATTGCCGGTACTCAAGCGAATCCTCAAGCTAGAGGAGAAATTACCGTCGCCAATGCCACCGTTAACCAAACTGCTGTTGAGGAAACCAGAGGGAGTTTCAGTTACTATAATTCTCGTTTAAATTTCTTTGCTAGTAGTGAAGTAATGGCAGAAGCTGAACCCATTACTCTGGTTGGGAGTATTCCTTATCAACTCCCCTTTGCCCAAACCAAACCCGATAGCGATCGTCTCAATCTGCAACTCAATGTCCAAAATGAAGGACTAGCACTCCTTAATATTCTTTCCCGTCAAGAAGTGAATTGGATCGATGGAGAAGGAGAAGTTACCCTCGATATTAATGGTATTTTCGATCAAGAGCAAAATATTCCTCGTCAGCTAGTAGCCAAAGGAGTTGCCACAGTTAACAATGGTAAAATTGCTGCTAGGTTTCTACCCGATGCTGCTGTTACAGAAATTAATGGCAAAATCTTGTTCGACTTCGATCGTATTCAGATAGAGAATTTAATCGGTAACTTTGGTGGTGGTCAAATTAGAGCTTTTGGTAGTTTACCCTTAACCAATAATACTCCTCAAACTAATCCTCTTACTTTTAATCTTGATGATGTAGCTATCAATCTTAAAGGACTTTACGATGGTGGATTACGAGGCAATATTAAGATTTTAGGTTCCGCGATCGAACCAGATATTACTGGAGAATTAACTCTTTTTGAGGGGGAAATTCTCACGGCTAATACAACCCCTACTAATAATAATCCTCAGAATATTATTAATGATAATGGCATAGCAGCAGCCACCAAATACAAAAATTTGGAATTAAATTTAGGCAAAAATATTCAAATTGTTCTGCCACCACTTTTTAACTTCCATGCTCAAGGTACACTCAAAGTAAATGGTACATTTAACCACCCCCGTCCTGAAGGTACAATCGCTCTACAAAGAGGTCAAGTTAATCTTTTTACTACCCAGTTAAGCCTGAAAAGAGATGAGAAAAATACTGCTCGCTTTTCTCGTAATCATGGTCTCGATCCCTATTTAGATGTAAATTTAGTTGGTTCTGGAGTAGAAACCTCTGCTAGCCGAATTCCTGAAGGTTCTTCCCCATCGGAAATTAAAGATCTTCCTGCATCTAGCTTGGGTAGTTTGCAAACAGTCCGCATTTTTGCCAGAGTGGAAGGACTTGCTAGTCAACTAACCAATAATCTGGAATTAACAAGTAGTCCTCCTCGTAGTCAGACAGAAATTGTAGCTCTTTTGGGTGGTAGCTTTGTTACTACTTTAGGCAGAGGTGATAGTACCCTTGGGTTAGCCAATTTAGCTGGTTCAGCCTTGTTTGGTACATTTAATAATGCTATTAGTGATGCCTTTGGTTTAAGTGAATTCCGCCTTTTCCCCACCCAAATTATAGATGACAATGATAGAGGAGAAGAAAATATCGTGGGTCTAGCAGGAGAAATTGCCTTTGATATTGCGGATAATATCTCTATTTCGGCACTAAGGATTTTAAATGCCGATATTCCCGCTCAATTTGGGGTTCGCTATCGCGTTGATGATAACTTTGTTTTGCGCGGTTCTAGCAACTTTGACGATGAAAGTCGTTTCACTATTGAATACGAACTTAATTTTTAAAACACCTGAAACAATACCTGAATTTTTTCCCTGTTACTGAGTGTATTACTTGCGATATAATACTGGCAAATATACCATTTCTCAAAAGTAATCGGAGAGATAAAAAACTAATCGGTTTATTCCAACCTTTGCCAAGTTAATTCTGCTTTTTCTCGCTCCCAATGCCAACATAATAAATTTGCTGGTTGCCCGATACCAATACCAGGTAAAGAAATCGCTTTTCTAGGAGATTCTGTCGCTAGTGCGATCGCAGTTTCCAGACTACAGACTTCCCATTCTACTAAGTTTTTCACTCCTATTAATAGAGGTAAAGTTGTTCCTGCTAAAGTTCCATCTGCTAATTTTGCTGTACCTTTATGTACTTCTATTTCTCTATTATCCCAAGGATAAATACCATCAGTTAATCCCATAGGAGCTAAGGCATCACTTACTAAAAAAATACCTTGTTCGTAATTACTAGCTTTTAGTAATAGCTTTAACATAGTTGAACAGACATGATTACCATCAGCAATTAAGCCACAATATACTTGAGTGTTGATAATGGCTTCCCCTAATAATCCTGGTTGACGATGATGCAAACTAGGCATGGCATTAAAAGCATGAGTTATCATTGATGCTCCTAGTTTAAAAGCAGCTTTTGCTTGTTCTGCTGTAGCTAAAGAATGTCCTAAACTAACCGTAATTCCCAAATAATGTATATAAGCAATGGCATCATTGTTACTGTCTAATTCTGGAGCCAAAGTGATTATTTTAACAATCTCACTATAGTTTCCTAGAACTTGTTGTACTGTTTCTACTGTTAAAGGCAGTAAGTATTCAGAGGGATGAGCCCCTCTTTTTTGGTGGTTAAGAAAAGGTCCTTCTAAATGAACTCCCAAAATTTTTGCTGTTAGCTGTTGCTCTTTTTGTTGGGTCATAAATTCAGCAATAACTGAGAGCGAGCGATGTATTTTAGCTACAGAAGTAGTAACTATTGTCGGTAAAAATCCATCTATTCCTTGTTGCCAAAGAAAACTACATATTCGTTCTAATTGTAATATATTTTTGTTCTCTAAATCAGGAAAGGCTAAACCTAATCCTCCATTAATTTGTAAGTCTATTCCTCCTAAAGATATCCACTCTCCTTTAACATCTATAGTTGGCTTGTTTGTTTTGTTTCTGATATTTTTATCTATGGGTATAATCGTTTTAATTCGTCCCTGGTCATCAATGTCAACCTTTTGTAATCCTTTATATCCTGGCACATTGGCATTGGTAAGTAGAACTTGATTAAGCATTAGATTCAGTTGTCATAGCATGTGTTAAGTAGCTGGGTAGAATTAAATATAAAATATAAACCTTTTTATCTCTCCCTCTGTTTTAAACTTAATTAAGCCTACTTACTTAGCTGGATGTACTGGAGTAAACGGTTATCCAGTAGGCTAGCGATTGGCGAGTAATCGCGCAAACCAGCTAGAACCCTTAAAATGGAAGGGTTTGTGGGGGGCGGATTGGAGTTATACCAGTCCTGGGGCTTGAATCCCTGAGACACGAAATCTAATTGAAAATAATCTAAGTTTGTCTCGTGCATAATCTGGTTAGAAGTAGTTGAGAAAGTAGTTAAGTAAGCGTCCCTGGAGGTTCGAGATTAGTATCAGTCCCTCAGTAAATGAGAAGGGGTATTAAGCTCAGGGCTACTACAACACCTGGATTTATCGGTTGAGCGAAAGCCCCGCCGATTTATCGCGAGGTGAGCTTACAAAAACAATCGAGCGAGTGCAGCTTCCAATTCTGTTTGACTTAAAGGTGTAACTATAAATACTTCTTGCACAGTTTTACCCTGTCGTGCAATAACTTTATAACCACCGCGAATAGGTACAGATATTCTTAACTTTAATTTAGGGCAATGACCTCTAACCCGCTTAATTTCTCCTGGGGTAACAGTTTGGATTCCCTGAAACGTAATTAATTTTTCCAACAGAGGAATCAAACCAGGAAGATGGGTAGAATGATTCCAAACTAGTCTGCCATCAGAAGAATTACCCATTAATATTTTGTCCAAGTAAACTTGTCATCGCAATTGCCTTACTCGCTACTCACTATTTAATCAAGATTGATTAAGACTTACAGAGATTTTACGCTTTCTCTAAAGGAGCCATTGTTAAACCAGCCCTTTTTAACTGTAAATGGTATAATTCTGCTTGTTCTTGAGGTCCTACCCAAACTATCGCCTGTCCTTCAAAATGAACTTGATTAGTTAATTCCCAAGCGCGATCGCCAGTCATGCCAGGAATATATTTCATCAAACATTCAGCTACATGCTTAAATGTATTGAAATCATCGTTGAGAACAATCACTTTATAGTTAGGATAAAGCTTTTTGATAACTTTACTTTCTTTTTCTTTGGTTACTGTTGGTGAAGTCGCCATAAGCTCAACTCCTGCTCTAAGGATTGTACTGATTTAGAAGTGACTAAGAAATATATACTCAATTTATTTACTGATATTTACTCTCAAGTTTAACCACTTTTAATGTTTTCTTCAAAATCGGTATTTAACTATATCACCAATTCTTTTTACTTTCAAAATTTAACCTTTAAAATTACCAATTTTAGGATAAAAATTATGTCTTCTAAAGATTATTTAGCTCTTCTGCAACAAGCTACCGTTTTTATCGAGAATACATCAAATGCTCTCCCTTCTCCATCTCAAGTAGTCGATGCACTACTAGAAGCAGAAAAAGTGAGTAAAAAACAGAAAACTCATTATTCTTTTCAGCAATTAGTAGGAACTTGGCGATTACACTTTGTTACAGGTACGAAAAAAACTCGCGCTAAAGCAGGTATTGTTCTGGGTGCAGGGCGTTATTTACCGAAATTTATTAAAATTTTCCTTAGCTATAGCGATCGAGTCTTGGCAACACCACCCCAAGGCACAGAAGCAGGGACAGTAAATAACACAGTTAAACTAGGGGGATTGAAACTTGTTTTAGAAGGGCCCATCAAATTTCTACCTCAGAAAAATATTCTCGCCTTCGATTTTACTCGCTTAAGTGTCAATCTTTTCGGTATTCAACTTTATCAAGGGTATATCAGGGGAGGAGAAGTTAAAGAAAAAGAGTTTTATCGAGAAAAAGTTGGTAAGCAAGCCTTTTTTGCCTACTTTCTTGTTCAGGATAATTTTATTGCTGCCAGGGGAAGAGGTGGCGGTTTAGCTTTGTGGAAAACAAGCGGGAAGTAAAAAACTAATTGATTCAACTGGGAAATGTAGCGCAACTCAGCAGACGAGGCATATAAATAGATTTACTACCTCTAGCTATATCTTGTTGAAGCAAACCCCAAATATTCTTACTTTGTTCATAACTTTGCTACCTTATCAAATAATGAGATTAAAGACCCAAGAGTTAATAGAACTAAAAAGCACTTGTTAAAAGATATTTTAGTCATTGCCATTTTAGCTGTAATCGGCGGAGCGGAAGGTTGGTCAGACATCGAAAATTATGGCATAGCCAAGCAAGAGTGGTTGTCGGAATTTTTAGAGTTACCCCACGGAATTCCCAGTGATGATACCAAACGGGCGGCTATTTGAGAGGATTAATCCTATAGCTCTCTCCTTTTGTCAATAGGGTTTGAGACGCTCTTACCCTGGGGAATGGATGTCTAGATTTAAGTTTTGACAAGATTGTTCAAGAAAATTCCCGAGCAAGATGTGGTTTTTTAAAGCAATGTTTAGCAAGACAAACAATTTGCCTTTTCTTAAGCTGTTAATCAAACC
>JBFRWE010000427.1:0-4026 GCA_051439345.1 Xenococcaceae cyanobacterium | reverse complement strand
TAAGCCAATAGAGATGTAATGACGCTTGCCACAGTAGCTAAATCGTAACTGTAATCGACCATTGGAATTGATAATGACTACAGAACCTTTAGATGCTTTTCCTGTTGGAGTTTGAGAATACATAAGTTTTACTGGTGTAAATACTCCTCTGCTCTATAATTTTACACCAATTTTACACCAATTTTTAGTCTAAACATATCTAAAAATACCCAAAAAAAAGTTAGAGGCATAATTATTTTCCCTAAGTTGAACCTCAAAAACCTTTACCAGTAGGGCGTATTGATTGATATGGCTAAATGCCAGGAGGCGGATTTGAACCGCCGACACGAGGATTTTCAGTCCTCTGCTCTACCAACTGAGCTATCCCGGCTTTTTTGTGCCTAACCAATATAGCAAAATTAATAACCAATGACAACCTCTAAACTCAAATTAAAATTAGTTTAATATCTGAACACATGTTCAGGTATTGTGTATAATGAGAATAAACAATTGAGGAAAAAGCTATGACTACAGTAACTTCTATGAAATGTGCTTGCGATACTTGCCTATGCATTGTTTCGCTTGAAGATGCGATCGCAAAAAATGGTAAATACTATTGCTGTGAAGCTTGCGCTAATGGTCATGTTGATGAAAAAGGCTGCGGGCATCAAGGATGTGGCTGTGGATAAGGGCAATTTTTAGATAGGCTAGAGAAGATCGTCATAGCCATAAAATTCAGACTAGCTAAATGTCAACAATCAAATCTCCTAATCTTCCCACTTGTCATCCTGTCCATCCAATAGAGACAGATAATATTGATATCTTACGAGAAAAAATTGTCGATTTGGAGAAAGCGCAACGTATGGCGGAGTTCTTCAGTTTACTGGGGGATGCTAACCGCCTACGAATTCTATCGATACTAGCGCAAGAGGAATTGTGCGTTTGTGATTTAGCTGTATTATTGAATATGAGTGAATCGGCAGTTTCTCATCAATTACGGACGTTGCGATCGCTGAGACTAGTCAGTTATGAAAAAAGAGGACGTAAAGTCTATTACTGTCTTGAAGATCATCATGTACTCGATCTTTATACTGCTGTAGCTGAGCATCTAGATGAAACAATCAAGGCAGACTAACATTAATTAACTAACTATATCTAACCAATTTTCTACTTCTTGCCAGCCTAACCCTTTACGAATAACAGCAGGTTCTTCTGTTGTAAAATCGATAATTGTAGATACTTGAAATCCTGGTTCTATAGTATTGTCGATAATAATATCAACTTGGTTTTCTAAAGCATCAAATAATCTGGCTTTTTCCACATTGAGAGTAGGAAATTCTCCATCTCGATCAGGTAAATGAGCAGAAGTTGAAATGATGGGATTATCAAGAACTTTTAATAATTCTTGACACACTGGTTGATCGGGAACACGAATACCAGTGGTTTTCCTTTTGGGACTCATTACCAATTTGGGTACTAATTTAGTAGCTGGCAAAATAAATGTATAAGGACCAGGAATCAAATGTTTCATGATTCTGTAAGCTCGATCGCTTACTCCCGCGTATTTGGCAATATTAGATAAGGAAGAACACAAAAAAGTCAGAGGTTTATCATTAGATAACTGCTTTAGTTGTCTAACTTTAGTTACTGCCGACTTAACATTAAGATCGCAGCCGATCGCGTAAACGGTGTCAGTAGGGTATAAAATGATTGCACCACCTTTTAAGGCATCAACAATAATTTCGATGGTACGCTTTTGGGGATTCTGGGGATGCAGTTCGTAAAATATAGCCATAAGATAATAACTCCAAAAAAACTAGTGATTGAGGAGTAAGTATGAGTAGGTGTGCTTATTTAGAATGTCCCACAGGAATTGCTGGTGATATGTGTTTGGGTGCATTGGTTGATGTGGGTGTACCTTGGCAATATTTAATCGATTCTCTCCAAAGTTTGGGTATAGAACAGGAATATCAGTTAAGAGCAGAAAAAGTTCATCGTCATGGTCAACTAGCAACAAAAGTTCATGTTGATTTACTAAACAACAAATTAACTTCTCACCACCACCATCATCACTCCTCTGCCAGAAATTTACCAGAAATAAAACAAATTATTCAATCTGCTCACCTACCGCCAAAGGTAATAGCCTGGAGTTTGCAAGTATTTAACAATTTAGCGCTCGCCGAAAGCGCGGTTCATGGTATTGAGCCAGAAAAAGTACATTTTCATGAAGTAGGGGCAACAGATGCCCTCGTTGATATTGTAGGTACTTGTTTGGGTTTAGATTGGTTAGAAATTGAACAAATCCATTGCTCTGCTTTGCCTACAGGTGGTGGTACTGTGAAAGCTGCTCATGGCATATTGCCTATTCCTGCCCCAGCAGTGCTGAAGCTGTGGGAATCAAGGAAAGTACCAGTTTATAGTAATGATATTAGCAAAGAGTTAGTTACCCCAACAGGCGCAGCGATCGCAGTAACTTTAGCGACAAGTTTTGGGTCTCCTCCAGCTATGCATATTGAGAAGATTGGTTTGGGTGCTGGTAGTTCAGATTTACCTATTCCCAATATCTTAAGACTGTGGCTAGGTACAACAGAATCTACTTCTTCTTATCAACAAGAAACTATTTATGTTTTAGAAACTCAGATTGATGATCTTAATCCTCAAGCGATCGCTTACACTTTAGAACAGCTTTTGGCTGTTGGGGCATTAGATGTCTTTACTCAAAGCATTGGCATGAAAAAATCTCGCTCAGGGATTTTATTAACAGTGATTTGTCCACCATCTAAGGTTTATACTTGCCAACAAATTATCTTCCGCGAAACTACTACCCTGGGAATTCGCCAGCAAATCCAAACTAGAAGCATTTTAGACCGAGAAATACATTCAGTAACCACAAAATACGGAGTAGTTAGAGTTAAAGTAGCTAGTCACGAACAAGAGGTGATTAATATCCAGCCAGAATATGAAGACTGTGCAGTTATAGCTAAAAAACATAGTCTTCCTTGGCTTACAGTCCATCAAATGGCTTTAGATGCTTGGAATCAGCCAAAATAATCGATCTTTTTAATAATCAAAATTAATTGGATTGCGTCCCTGCTCATTATCCGATTTTGGTGGTTGTTTTGATGATTGAGAATTATCTTGTTCCCAATCATTATCATCTTGATAATTCGTTCCTAAATTATTTAAATCTAGAGGTTGATAATCGACATAATCTGTACTTGAATTTTCTGAATTCTCTTCATAAGACCGACCTAAATCTTTTGGATTAGTAGGTCTTCTCCGAGAAGAAGAGGGATAATCATCTCTTTCGTAGCGATTATCATTGTAAGAAGAGCGAGATGGATATTCTGGTTCATTCCATCTATCTTCTTGCTCCCAAGCATCGTAACGGTTATCCGTTGCTCTACGCTCATCATAGCGATCGCGACGAGAAGAAGAACTAGGACGACGGCGAGAACGACTATCTTCTTGATAGTTATCTCTGTAACTATACTGTTCGGAACGATTACGACTGCGATAATTTCGAGATTCTCTCTCTACGTTGCTGGTTCTACGACTAGAACGAGGTTGGGGTTCTTCATAGCCACGCAATCTAGGACTATTGTAATTCACCTTTGTTGAGGGGTATTCATCTGCTTCGATCCGGTCTAATTCTGCTTCTGTATAGACTCTAGTGCGACTAACAGGACGTTCTCTGTCTACCGTGGGAGTATTCTTTCTAGCTTGTTCTGTAGCTACTTTGCGTAGACGAATGCTTTCTACGGCAAAGAAAATTGCTGAACCACTTAGAAGTAGGTCGCTGAATTGAAGAATAGGAGGAACTCGCCATCCTTGAAACAGCAGAATAAAACCACACAATAAGCCTACAGCAGCAAAAAATATGTCATGATCTCTTGACAATTCTGGACGGACAGAGCGCATAAAGTACAGCGATGCTCCTGCCAATGCTAAAAATATGCCAAGAAGGCTGGCTGCCGTTAGCCCAAAGTTAACCATTACTACTCTCCTAATATGTTTCTATAGTAGCTACTGATATTAATAGTTTTC
>JBFRWE010000426.1:0-20744 GCA_051439345.1 Xenococcaceae cyanobacterium | reverse complement strand
TGACTTTTTAACTTCTTGGCTGCTGCCATCATTTGCCCCAAAAAAGGTAAACCAATAATTGCAGGAAGAAAGTAACGAGAAGTACATAGCCAACCCAAAGCTGCACCTGTTGCTTCATTAAAATAAGGTTGATAAAAATAAATTAAAGCTGCATCACGAGTACCTACTCCTGCAAAAGTAAGAGGTAATAATCCTGCTAATATCGATAAAGGAGAAAGAGCAAGACTAATTAAAAATGGGGCTGAAGCTTTTAGGGCAATAATAAATAACCAGATTTGTAATAAATGCAGAAACCAAATAAAAATAGAAGTAATTGTAATAAGTAATAGTTGTTTTTTGTCTCCCCAGAAATAGCTGTGCATTTCTCCCCAAGAAGTTTGCATTTTCTTGAGTTTTTCGGCAATTGTCTTAGGGGCTATTTTCGTTGACAAATTAAAAAATAAATCAGCAAATTGACGCGAACCCAGCATTAGTAAACCTAAAACCAATCCTCCCCACACTCCTGTAGTCATAGTCCAGAATAAACTATCTTTAGCAGGATAAAGAAGTAAGCCTAAAGCACACCATAATAGTAGAGAAAGCATATCACAAGCTTTTTCAAAAATTACAATAGCTAAAGAAAGAGAACCACTGACACCATTTCTTTCTCGCATAAAATAAGCTTTAGCAATATCTCCCATCTTAGAAGGTAAAACCATATTAAGAACACTAGAACCTAAAATCAAGCGGTTAGATTCAATAAATCCTAAACTAGTCCTCTTTGGCATTAATTGTTGTAGTCGCCAAGAAGTAAATATAACTAAAGGAATTACCATTCCCAAACTAATAATCATCCAAATAGGATCGCAATTTCTAAAAACTTCTATTAACTTGTTGGTATCTATTTTAGAGTAAATAATTAATAAAATAGCAACACTAATAGCCAGGGAAATAAATCGTTTTAAGTTCATAAATGATTAAAATAACTATTTAATTAAAAGTTAGAGGTTTCGGTAGATCGATTCCGTATCCTTGAGCATAATCAACACCTATTTCTCTTAATTTTTCAAGAATAGCTTCGTCTTCGACAAACTCAGCGACAGTCTTAATATTCATACTCTTACCGATATTATTGAAGCATTCAACTGCTGTGCAATCTACCTTATCACTAACGATATTTTTAACAAAGCTACCGTCAATTTTTAAATAATCAACAGGTAAATTTTTGAGGTAGGTTAAGGAACTCATGCCACTGCCAAAATCATCTAAGGCAATTGAACAACCTAGTTTTTTGAGTTCCTGAATAAACACCGATGCATTAGCAAGATTAGAAATTGCTGCTGTTTCCGTAATTTCAAAGCAAATTGCAGTGGGATCGATGCGAAAATAGGTAAATTGCTCTTGAAGAAAAAGATGAAACTGCTTATTATTAATGCTTGCTCCAGAAAGATTAATGGAGTATGAAGTATTTGCTTGAGAAGATTGTGGTGATATTTCCTGCTCAGAGTACCTTTCGTACATGGTAAAGAAATGATTTATAACCCAGCGATCGATCGCTGGCATGAGATTATAATGTTCTGCTGCGGGAATAAAAGTACCAGGAAGAATAAGTTGTCCTTGTTCGTCACGCAAGCGGATTAATATTTCATAATGAATATTTTCTGTACTATCTTTAAGAGAAATAATCTTTTGAGAGTAGAGACAAAAGCGATTGTCTGACAAAGCTTGATTCAATTTGGCAATCCATTGTCTTTCTCCGCGCTGTCTAGATAATTCAGCATCATTATTTTGATAAATATGGACACAATTACGACCTCTTGCTTTGGCTGCATAACAAGCTGCATCAGCTGCACTCATTAAACTGTCTAAATTTTCAGTGCTCGATTCTATTTCTACTAAACCAATACTGACTCCAATAGTAAAGGTTTTATCCTGCCAAGTAAAACCAAAATCTTCAACTAGTTGTATAAGATTATTGGCAATTTGAATAGCTATTTCTAAAGGACAACGATGGAGTAAAAGTCCGAATTCATCACCACCTAAACGAGCGAGAATATCGGAAGAACGAACCTGTTGACTAAGTAATCTAGTTATCTGGCGCAGTAGTTCGTCTCCAGCCTGATGACCACAAGTATCGTTGACTATTTTAAACTGGTCTAAATCTAGATAACAAAGAGCGTGTTGTTGCTCCTCATGATGAGCAGAAGCAATTGCCTCCACTAGTTTTTGCTCAAATTTGCGTCGATTATACAAGCCAGTCAAAGCATCATGACTTGCTTGCCAAGATAGTTGGTTAGTCAAACGAGTCAGGCGACGAGATTCTGTAACGTCGTGGAAAACTATAACAGCACCAATCATCTTTCCTTGACGATCTCGAATTGGTGCAGCGGAATCTTCAATGCCATACTCAGTACCATTACGAGCAATCAGTATAGTATGATTAGCTAAACCAAAAACTTTATTTTCTTTGAGAACTTTTTCGACTGGATTGGGAGCTGGTTTTCTGGTGTATTCGTTAATAATATGAAATATTGTAGATAGATTTTTTCCTTTAGCTTCGTTCTCACTCCAGCCAGTTAACTGTTCTGCCATCGGATTAATATTAACGATCTTGCCCACAGCATCGGTGGTTATTACTGCATCACCAATTGACTGCAAAGTGACTTGAGCCAATTCTTTCTCTTGTTGTAATTTTTGGGTTCGCTCATCTAAATCTTGTTGTAAAGTTTCTATCACCCTCAATAGTTCTGTCGGATCGAGAACTTTCAAGATATTAGATTGAGTGATAATACCTCGTAGTTCTCCTTGCTCTCCGACAATTACCAATCTGCGTACCAGCAATTTTTCCATCTGTTGGCGTACTTTTAGCAGAAAGTCTGTTGTCTTCATACAGACTAGAGGGGTACTCATAACAGTTTGAGCAGTTGTTGCCACTAAATTAAGCCCTAAAAGCTGAAATTGTACGATATCTCGTTCTGTAACAATGCCTATCGGCATAAGCAATGATTGTGGCCGAGGATTATCTGTTGATTCTGTATTATTCTCTAATTGTTTGTTCTCAACAATTACAACACAACTACTACTAGTTTCTGCCATCAGTTGTGACAAACTCAAAACTGATGCAGTTTTTGCTGCCTGAACAACCTCAGTAGTCATGGCTTCTTCTACACGCCGGGACTTGAGCAGAGTAGATGGATGTAAAGCTTGACAAATACTTTCGATGCTAACAATTCCTTCTAATTGTTCGAGATCATCAACAATTGGTAGATGCCTAATCTGATTTGACCGCAAAATTGTGAGCAGGGAGTAAATGTTGACAAAATCTGATTTTTTGAGAGTGATGAGTTTTTTTGTCATCACTTCGCTTACTTCGATCTGGGTTAAATCAATTTCTGCCGCGGTTAGCTTAACGATATCTCGCTCAGTTAAAATTCCTACTAGTTTAGATTCTTCTAGAACTAAGATATAGCTTAAACGACGGTAGCTTTCACCCTCTTGCCGATTCATTCTACCCATGACGTCCATGACTTTCATCTGGGAGTTACAGATGGGAGGATTTACGTCAATTACATCCTCTAATTGAAGGGATTGGTAAAGAGAATTAGGATCGATCGCCATTAATTAGTCATGGAAACTATACTGCTAAATTTTATCTTTTCTCAACAAAAAATAACACAAATTCAAATTATATATCAGAGTTCATCTGTGTGGATCAATGGACTATTATTAATAAAGTCTCGTCTAACTTCCAAAACTTGGCCAGAAGATAGGTGTTTAATCTTATCAGTCAAATCCAACCAAGGCTGTAATTGTCCTTTTTGAAAAGTACGACTCATCACCACATAAATCGAAGTCTGATCTACTCCAATACCCCCAGAAATCACCTTATCCCAGGTAGAAGCTGATAACTCATCTATGACTTGCCAATAGCCATCTTGCCATTGTAATCGGCGTTGAAAATGAAACGGCGCAGTCTTCTTTCCTGTAATCAAAACTTTTTGTAATATCTTGCGAATTAAATTAGGAAAAAAACGTCCAACCGACAACATAACTATTCTTAGAATCATTAAATTAAGAGGATTCATTTGTTTTTGTTTTGCCCAACCCAATGAACCTTTAATTATAATTTCGTTTTCTTCAACAATAGTTTTATAATTACTAACTAAATGTCCTACTGCATTTTTGATTTTGTTTCCTTCTTGTACTTGCAAAGAAAATTGAGTATCGGAAGCGATTAATTTCCCCTCTTTAAAGAGTTTAAATACGCCTCCTTTATTTAAAGCTAAATATAATTCTGTTTGGTCACGTCGATCGATCAATATTCCCCCTTCTTCTAGGTAAAAACGCCCTGGAGAATGGGGTTTGATTTCTGGTCTATCTGCAATATAATCACGCCAAGTAAGTAGATAATTCCAAGTATGATGTCCGATAATGCGATCGTCTGCGTAACAAGGTGCTAACCCGTTGGCTAATCCTGGCAAAAAGCGATCATTAATATGGAGGGCTTCGGGCATCCATTTGCCTACCAACTCAAAGCCGTGGGGGAAAAAATTATAAGTGTTACGACTAGTATATTCTCCCCCATAAGAACCATCAGGATGAACAAACTGAGATGCCAGAATTACCGCTTTCGCGATCGCATCTTTGAGGGGGTTACTAGGATTTAATTCATAGACACGGGCTAAACAAGATATAGTTAGAGTATGATATCCTGGGTCGCATCCTTCATATTCTTGAAACCAACCCTCAGGATTCTGCCAAGATAAAACTTGTTCCAATCTTGATTGCTTACTTTTATCCCAGCGATTATCTTGCAAGAGTCGAGATAATAACTCCAAACACAACACAATTAAAGCCTGGTGATTAGTTAATCTACCACTTTCTTGGTGATGTGCCAACCAGTCAGCCCGCTTAACAAAAAAACGCAGTATTTCTGGGTTATTTAACCCCATCAGAGTATAACTTTCAATGCAAGCAAGTAGAGAAAAAGCAGCAGCCCCACCAGCCCTTTCATAAGGAAAATAGTCATCACAAGAGCCATCGGGGTGAGAACTCTTAGCAGCGTAGAGAATACCCGCTTCTACCCAATCAATAATTACCGATTGGTGGTAGAAAGGATTATTATCAATCTCAGTATAGTATGCCAAAGCGAGAGGATAGACAAACTCCTGAGACATCCCGCTAGGAAAATCTAGTACTTTGTACTGCCAAAAACTGCGATCGAAACAACCATAGGTAGGGCTATGAGGATTGCGATCGAGAAGAGTTAAAATTTTGGGAATCTGAGCTAAAGCTTCGCGGGCAAATAAGTCTTTATTCATGGGTTAGGAGTTCAGGAGTTTAGTAGGGACGTGACCTGGTACGTCCGTACAGGAGTTCGGGAATTTAACTAAAAGAAAGCAGAAATATTATAGGACTCATTTCTATCCGATAATAGAAAATATCAAGTTTTAGATATCTTCAGTAGGGGCTTTTCTAATGAAAAAGTTAATTCGTGGTTTAGATGAATTTAGAAAAACTTACGTTCATAGTCATCAGGAACTTCTAGAACAGCTTTCCCATGGTCAGAAACCTAGAGTTCTCTTTATTACCTGTTCCGATTCTAGAGTAGCACCCAATCTGATTACTAATACTGATGTAGGAGAATTATTTGTTATTCGCAACGCTGGTAATATTGTTCCTCCTTTTGGTGCTGCTAATGGAGGGGAAAGCGGTACGATCGAATATGCCATAACTGCTTTAGGTATAGAACAAGTAATTATCTGCGGACATTCTCATTGTGGGGCAATGAAAGGACTGCTAAAGCTCAATAAACTGCAAAAAGATATGCCTTTAGTATATGATTGGCTAAAACACGCCGAATCTACCCGTCGCTTAGTATTAGAAAACTATCCCGATCAATCTGGAGAAGAATTGATTGAAACTTTGGTTGCGGAGAATGTTTTAATCCAAATTGACAATCTTAAAACCTATCCGATGATCAAAGCTAAAATGCATCAGGGTAAGTTAAACATCTATGGTTGGATTTATGAAATTGAAACAGGGGAAGTCTTAGCTTACGATGATAAAACCCACACCTATCTTCCTCCCCAAAGCCAATTATTTGATGAAGATGATTCTCATGGTGCCAGATTTTGCAATGTAGAACCAACAATGAATTCCGCAACCTTGAAAAGTGTTCGCGCCAAACTAGAAGCCTTGCTAACAATTACACCTCATTCTCCTGGGGCAGCACAATTAGCAATGCGATCGCTCAAAGAGTTATTTGAAGAAGCAAGCGAATTAGGTATGAACACTAGTGAACTACGAGATTATCATTCTTTATTTGCCGAACCAGTGCAAACTTGGGCAAGAAAAGTTTACGCCGGCGTTAACTAACTTTGAGAATTTTAAAATAGAGAACCTGACAATCGCTAATCTTCTTTAAAAAATCTGCCCCGACTAATAATGTTTTATAAACTAGGGTAGTCAAAAGCATATTTAGGCAAAAATCTGGTCAAGATATTAGGAGAAAAGCAGTTGCAGCAGATATTTAAACAAGAAGAATGGTTCGGCAATATTAAAGCAGATTCCTTAGCGGGGATAGTAGTAGCTTTAGCATTAATACCAGAAGCGATCGCTTTTTCCATTATTGCAGGAGTCGATCCTAAAGTGGGGCTTTATGCCTCATTTATTATTGCTGTAGTTACTTCTTTTTTGGGCGGTCGTCCTGGGATGATTTCTGCTGCTACTGGGGCAATGGCACTATTAATGACTCATCTTATCGCCGACCATGAAAATGGATTGCAGTATTTATTTGCTACCACAATTCTGACAGGTATTCTGCAAATTCTCTTTGGCGTAATCAAAATTGGCAATCAAATAAAATTTATTTCCCGTGCAGTAATGCTGGGTTTTGTTAACGCCTTAGCTATTCTCATTTTTATGGCGCAATTACCCCAATTCCAGGGAGTGGGTTGGCAAGTTTACGCTATGGTAGCAGGAGGATTAGCCATTATCTATTTATTACCTCGCTTTACTAAAGCGGTTCCTTCTCCTTTAGTAGCAATTATCATAATTACCATAATTTCTTTAGCTACAGGTAGTAATGTGCCGACAGTCGGCGATATGGGAGAATTGCCCCAAGCTTTACCTACTTTTTCTTTGCCTCAAGTGCCTTTAAACTTAGAAACTCTAGAAATTATTTTCCCTTATGCCATCGCCCTATCCATCGTTGGGTTACTAGAATCTTTTCTCACTGCCAATGTAGTAGACGAACTTACAGATACTGCTAGCAATAAAAATAAAGAAGCCAAAGGTCAAGGCATAGCTAATTTTATCACTGGTTTTTTTGGGGGGATGGCTGGTTGTGCCATGATTGGTCAATCTGTAATCAATATCAAGTCTGGAGGACGCACTCGCCTATCCACCTTTAGTGCAGGGGTTCTACTTCTTTTCTTTATGCTGGTACTGGGTAAGTGGGTAGAAGCTATACCGATGGCAGCACTGGTAGCGGTCATGATTATGGTATCTATTGGGACATTTAATTGGTCTTCTCTAACCAATATTCGTAAAGTACCTCGTAGCGAAACAGCAGTAATGCTGACTACTGTAGTTATGACAGTCTTTACTCACAACTTAGCGATCGGTGTATTGTTAGGGGTAGCTTTAAACGCGATTTTATTCTCCAGTAAGCTAGCACAATTAGTATTTGTCGATACTATGCTTAGTCCTGACGGTAATCACAGGATTTATAGCGTTGGTGGGCAAATTTTCTTTGTTTCAGTCAATAAATTTTTAGCTGCATTTGACTGCAAAGAAGACTTAGAATTAGTCAAAATAGATTTAACTCACGCTCATTTATGGGACCAATCAGCGATCGCAGCTATAGATAAAGTAGTCCTCAACTTCCGTCGTAATGGTGTAGAAGTAGATTTAATTGGTTTAAATGAAGCTAGTGCCACTCTAATCGATCGATTAGCTATCCACGACAAAATAGATGGTTTACAAGATTTAGCTAGTCATTAGTTAGCAGTGCGACCCTGCGGATGGAACATCCGCCAAGGAAAGCGCACTGCCCGAAGGGTAGTTATTAGTTATTAGTTATTAATGAAAAAAATTCTTTTATGTACAGATGGTTCATCTTATGCTCAAGTCAGCTATGAATACGCTAGTTGGCTAGCAATGCAAATAGAGGTAGAAATAGAAATACTTTATGTCACTGATTTGCGGAAAAAACAAGCAGTGGAAACAACAGATTTTAGTGGCAGTATTGGTATTGATTCTTATCAGCAATTACTAGCTAAACTAGTACAATTAGAGCGAGAAAAAGCCAAGATAAACCATCAAAGAGCCAAAATAATCTTACAAGAAGCAAAACGTTTTTTTAGCGATCGGGAAATAGATCGAGTCACCTTAACCCATGAAACTGGATTTTTAGTCGATCTCTTTCACAAATTTGAACAGCAAGCGGATTTAATTATTCTCGGTAAACGAGGAGAAACAGCCAATTTTGCCACCGAACATTTAGGGGCGAATTTAGAAAGAATCTTGCGATCTTCTCATAAACCTTGTTTGGTTACTCCCAGAGAATTTAAACCAATTAATCGTACTCTCTTAGCTTATGATGGTAGTAAAAGCTGTCAAAAAGCTTTGCAATATCTCATTGATTTACCTCTTTTTCAAAACTTAGAATTGCACGTTATTACTGTAGCTAATCGTGGAGATAAAACAGCTTTACAATATTTAGCTGATGCCAACACAAGTTTACAAACAAACAACTTGAGACCTATATGCCAACTATTGCACGGTGTTCCAGAAAAAGAAATAGAAAGATATATAGAAGATAACAAAATCAATTTTTTAATTATGGGAGCCTATGGTCATAGCCCCATTCGTCGCTTAGTGATTGGAAGTACTACAGCCCAAATGTTACGCAGTTCCCATATCCCTGTTTTGCTATTTCGATAGATAAATGTTCACTGTAAAAACTGTCCTGAAGAAAAAGGATTTTAATTATAAACAAATTAAAGTAAAGATATCAGGAAGTATATCTTAATAAAAGTTAAATTTGTTGATGATTGAGCTTAATTCTCGCCAACCAAAACCAAATAAAAATGCACAAACTACAAGTTCTCTCAATTCTCGGGTATCACCCCTTTTAGCCCAATTAATCTATCCTTTAGGTTGCTATCTAGTTTTACCTCTATACTTCGGCAAGATCGAAGTAATAGGAAGAGAAAATATTCCCCAAACAGAGTCAGTAATTGTTGCTCCTACCCATCGTTCTTATTGGGATGCCATCATAGTAGGTCATGCAGTAGGTAGACTAGCAAGCGGACGGGATTTACGGTTTATGACTAGTGAAGATCATGTCAAAGCACCGATCAAAGGTTGGTTTGTTCGGAATTTAGGCGGATTTCCAGTCGATACTAAAAATCCTGGTATTAGCAGTGTCCGTCACAGTATAGAATTATTGTCTAATGGAGAAATGTTGGTTATGTTTCCCGAAGGCGGTATCTTCCGAAATCAACAAATCAATACTCTAAAGCGGGGTATAGCTCGCATAGCTTTGGATGTAGAATCTGAACAACCAGAAAGCAAGGTCAAGATCCTACCTGTAAGTATTCAATATAGTCAACCTTATCCTAGTTGGGGTACTGATGTATTAGTAAAGATTGCTCCTCCCCTCAATGTCGTAGATTACCTTAGTAATTCTTTACGTCAAAGTTCCCAACAACTAACTTTGGCTCTACAAGTTGCACTTCAACGCATACAGGAAAAATAGAAATTGATAATTTTAACCGTCAAATTTACATATTATTTATATATTTAGAAGCATTGCCCATTGTAGGGCAGTGGGGTGTGTTGCTCAAGGTTTGCTCAGACCAAAATTGCTAATTAATTTTGACAAAAATTTCAGATACTACAACTACTGACATAATAAACTAGTTAATAAGTATATAATATCAGCTTAACTTCCGCTAAATTAATTATTGTCATTTGGCTGTTATACAGAAAAATGACTTAGCCTAATTGAGTGAAACTATCAGCGCAAAGTCTATGGAGCGCGCCTCTAAGTTAAAACCTTCTATGCCTAATTCTGAGCCTAAAATTCAATGCTCAAATCCTCAATGTTTAATGCTTAATATTCAGGAAAATCGTGTTTGCAGTCGATGTAAAACCCCGATTATTAAACGTTATCTGTGGGCCATAGCAGAAACCATTAAAAGTGACCGAGTAGGAGATTTAATTGGCGATCGCTATTTGGCGATAGATCAAAGAATTTTTTTAGATACTAAACCAGGAGTACAGCCACAAACTCCTCAAGAACTTCCCAGGGAAATTATTCCTTATTTACAATTATTTCCCCATTTTCCCCATATTCCTCAAGTTTATGGTCAAATTGATGGTACAGATGTTTGGTTACTGGAATATGGTACAGTGCCAACCAAAAAAAATGGAGAACTAATATATGCCGAGCTAATTCCCCCAATAAATACATTATGGCCAACAGCCACTCCTCTCAAACAACTTCATTGGTTGCAGCAAATAGCTAAATTATGGCAGCCACTTACCAATAAAGGTGTCGTTTCTAGCTTACTCAATCCTTGGTTAATTAGAATTAATGGCTCTTTTCTGCAATTACTACAACTACAAGCAGATGCAGAACAAGAAGAAAAGCCTAGCCTCCAAAAATTAGGCAAGCTATGGTCACAATGGACTAGATATGCATCTCCTAGTATTCAAGGATTGTTAAAAGAACTTTGTCTGCGTCTGGAAACCAGAGATATTGAAAAGCCAAGACAGATAATGGCTATCTTAGATCGAGCGATCGATATCTATAGTCAATCTCAAGAATATTCCTTTCAAATTTTTGCTAGTAGTGATTCAGGTCCTAAACGTTCCCATAATGAAGATGCATCTTATCCCCTCAACCAAAAAATAACTGGTACAGACGAAACTTTAACTATTGTTTGTGATGGAGTAGGTGGACATGATGGAGGAGAAATTGCTGCTCAAGAAACCATTAACTATCTGCTACAAAGAATAGAAAAACTGCCTGAAGATAACAACCACAATAATCCCCTTACTACAATCAAAAAATTAGCTCAATTTACCAATGAGGCTAATGATGTTATCAGTCAACGCAATGATTTAGAAAAGCGTCAAGAAAGACAACGGATGGGGACAACTTTAGTCATGGCTTTAGCGAGAGCTTATGAAGTTTATTTAACCCATGTTGGTGATTCTCGTATTTACTGCATTACCCGCACAGGCTGTCATCAAGTTACTGTAGACGACGATCTTGCCTCTAGGGAAGTTAGACTCGGCTATGCTATTTATCGGGATGCTTTGCAATATCCCTCAGCAGGAGCATTAATCCAAGCTTTAGGCATGCGAGATTCTGCTGCCCTCCATCCTAATATACGCCGTCTAATTATTGATGAAGATTGTGTTTTTTTATTATGTAGCGATGGTTTAAGCGATTTTGAACGAGTAGAACAGTATTGGCATAGTGCAGTAGTACCAGTTATTTGTCATAAAGCTGATGTTACTAAAGCAGTAAAAACATTAATGAAAATTGCCAATGAGAAAAATGGACACGATAACGCTACTGTAGCCTTAATTTATTGTCAAATTACCCCCAAGTCAAATTCCTTAGACACGGTTATTTCCTGGTCGGATGTATCCTTTGTACTTAATGATTCAAGTTTATGGACTAACCCTGACTCTTCGATCGAGCCATTGCCTATTACAGAAGAGATTGAACTAAAAGAAAAGTCCTATGCATCAGATAGTAATTCAAACCAATCCAAAAGTTTAAAAATAATTATTGTGGGCTTGTTGCTTTTAATTGGTACTGGTCTACTATCTTACTATCTCCCCCTAAAATGGTTGCAACATCAGCAGAGAATACCGTCATCTTCTACCGATCCATTGCCAGAAGAGATAGAACATGAATAAATGCATTTTTAATTACACTCATCCCTCAAATCAATCTTGACAAAGCACTACAAGCTTTTAGTAAATCTTGATGAACAGTAGGGTCAGCAGCAACAATCGCACCATTATAACTATGATTTTGGCAAGTATGTAGTGGTGGTAGGGGTGAACCATCAAAACTAGTAACTAAACAACCAGCTTCTTTGGCCATAAAAGCTAAAGCTGCACTATCAATAAACTTTCCTCTCTGTGTTACCCAGCCAATCAATTCATTAGCAAAAATACCATTATAGTTGGGGAATTTTTGTTTAGGAGAATAACAATTTTCCAGATCGATTACCTGATATTTATCAACTAATGCTGGTTTTAAATCCGCCATACCCCATCCCAATAAGATTGCAGGTTTAGGATTAGTTATTTGGAGTGGAGTACACCCATCTAAATCTAGATCTAAATTGCCTTGGTAAGTACCTTCACCCCGTAGAGCATAATAATAACAATTTTGAGCAGGAGAAATAGCAATTACAGCTTCAAACTCATCTGCATTAAGAATACTGAGAATAATTTGATAATTATCGTGTCCGTCAAGATAAAATTTAGTTCCATCGATGGGGTCTAAGGTAATTAGATAATCATCTTGTGCGCCTAGTTCGAGCGAGCGAAAATACTTAGTATTGCGGGATTGTTCGTATTCTTCTCCGTAAAAGCGAATGTGGGGAAAAGTACCGAGTAAAGCTACTTCTACTAAAGTTTGAATAGAAAGATCGGCATCAGTTAAAGCAGCCGTAAAAAAGTTATCACCTTCTTCTTTAGCAGGTAAGATATTAATTCTAGTTTGAATTTGATGGGCATAACCAGCAGCCACTCTTAGATGAGGTAAGAGAGTAGCAATAATTTCGCGAGGAGAAGTTTGAATGGACATTTAGGTTAATATTTGTGAGATCTCACAGTTATTTAAACTTAAGGTTTAGTGGTTAAGATTACTATAACTAAAGTCAAAATATATATAGTAGCTCTCAAATCGCTCAGGTAGGAAATTGTTGGTTTTGAGGCAGAAGTAAAATGTATCTCATTAAACTGAAAAATACTATAGGTTAAACTGCTTATGAACCAAAAATTTAGACAACTAGTAGAACTTTATCAAAACGAACTTTTTCAAAAGGTAATCCCTTTTTGGGAAGAGTATTCTCTTGACTGGCAAGAGGGAGGCTATTTTACTTGTCTAGACAGAACAGGCAAAGTTTATGATACAGATAAGTTTATTTGGTTACAAAACCGTCAATTATGGACTTTCTCTCTACTGTATAATCAATTAGAACCAAGAGAAGAATGGTTAAAAATTGCTGACAATGGTGCCAATTTTTTAGCGAACTATGGTCGAGATGAGGGAGGTAACTGGTATTTTGCTTTAAATAGACAAGGACAACCACTGGTTCAACCCTATAATGTTTTTTCTGATTGTTTTGCAGCTATGGCGTTTAGTCAATACGCCTTGGCTTCTGGCAAAAGTTCGGCCAAGGAAATTGCTCTACAAGCTTACAATAATGTGTTGCGCCGTAAAGATAACCCTAAAGGCAAATACAGTAAAAGTTATCCAGGGACAAGACCTCTAAAAAATTTAGCATTACCAATGATTTTAGCTAATCTGTCTTTGGAAATGGATTGGCTACTACAAAGCGATGAACTGGAGAAGATCTTAACCCAAACCGTTACAGAGGTGATGGAAGATTTCCTTGATTCCTCAAACAGCTTAATTTATGAAAATGTTACTGCTGATGGATCGCATCTAGACTGTTTTGACGGTAGATTAATTAACCCTGGTCATGGTATTGAGGCGATGTGGTTCTTGATGGATATTGCTAGTCGTCGTGATAATCTTAGTTTAATCGATCGGGCGATCGATGCAGTGCTATCTACCCTCAAGTTTGCTTGGGATGAAGAGTATGGGGGAATTTATTATTTTATGGATGTTGATGGTCATCCACCCCAACAATTGGAATGGAATCAGAAATTATGGTGGGTGCATCTAGAAACTCTAGTAGCATTATCTATGGGTTATCGTTTGACTCAAAGAGAAGAATGTTGGTCTTGGTATCAGAAGGTACATGACTATACTTGGCAACATTTTGCCGATCCAGAATACGGGGAATGGTTTGGCTATCTCGATCGTCATGGGGAAGTTTTATTAAATCTTAAAGGAGGTAAATGGAAAGGTTGCTTTCATGTTCCTCGTGCTTTGTATCTTTGCTGGCAGCAGTTTAAAGTTTTAAGTGCAGAATAACTTTTTTTAGTTAAAAGTTGTCGATTCACTCTAATATTTTTTTGATTGCTCTAATAGTATATATTCCTGATGCTCCAATTTCAGAATTTCTTGCTACCACAGTATAGTTTCCATCTTCAGGTAAATTAATAATAATTTGAGCATTCCAATTAAAGAGAGACATATTCTCACCAACTGCTAATTCACTAGTATCATTTTTAAGTAATACTAGATAAGGATCGAAGTCTTGACTGAACATTTCAATAATTATTTTTTGTCCTTTTTTCCCCGAAAAAGAGTATTTTTCACAATAAAAACTATCACTAAAATCTTGACAGATATCTTCTTGATTTAAATAACTTTCTGTTGACTTTCCAGTCAAAGATAGTTCTCGAAAAGTTTGGGGTCTGTTTAAAATGTTGTAAGCTATTAATACCGTACTCATTACTCCCACTAAAATAGTACTCACAATCAGCATTTTAGTGGGTAAACTTGATAATTTCTTACTTCTTTTAGAAGAATTATTAGCAATTATTTTATTGGTTTCAACTACTTCTTGGAGTGCTTGAAGAGCTTCTGTTGCTGATTGATAACGATAACGGTAATTATGCCGTACCATTTTTGATAAAAAGTATGCTAAGTTATCGCTGACTTTGGCATATTTTTGCCAACTAATTTCTCCTTCTTCAGTTAAAGGAAAGCCAGCCCCAATCATCTGCTTTAATTCTATACCAGTTATGGCTTGAATACCAATTATACCAACCGCATAGAGATCGCTACAGAAGTTCGGCTTGCCATTAAACTGCTCTTCAGATATGTAACTATAGCTACCAACAATAGTTCCTTTTTTTTCTTTTGCTTTAGTGACTTTTTTGACCGAACCAAAATCAATTAAAACCAACTTATTATTTTGTTTTCTTCTAATAATATTGGTTGGCTTAATATCACGATGAATTACATTATATCTATGAACAAAACTGAGGATTTCTAATAATTGTCTGACAATATCAATTACTTGCTGCTCTGATAAAGGCTGGTTGGGTTTTAACTCTTCTTCTAAAGTGTGTCCAGCAATATATTCTTGCACTATATAAAATTCACTATTTTCTTCAAAATAAGCAAACAATCTAGGAATATTGGGGTGTTTTCCTAATATTCCTAAAGTTTCTGCTTCTCGCTTAAATAAAGTTTTTGCTTTTGTTAGTAAATATAGTTCAGAAAAGATAGGTTGTAATTGTTTGACAACACAAAGTCGATAATTTGAACTTCTCTTATCTTCTGCTAGGAATGTTGTTCCAAAGCCTCCTCTACCCAAGACCTTTTTTATTTGATATCTACCATCTAAAAGTTCCATCACCCGTATCTTAAATAAGATTAATATTTTTTGAGGATTAACTTACCATTTTTATTTTGAACTCATATTTTTAGATTTGTATAATCTATACTTCTCTAAACTAAGTTAGTTCGACGGTTTGTATAAGATAGGCAAAATTATAGAGAAAAAGGAAAAATCATCTTTTATCGTTTGTTCCCTATCTCTCTAATTGTGTTTGTCTAGAGCATACATAATTGTACGCTCGATCTTTTCTAGATTTTATATTAATTTTAATGAGCGATCAGCGAAGCTGGCACTGCGTGATCGCATTTTTGGATACTAAATTATCAAACTCACCAAAAATACTTTCTAGGGAGAAAACCTTCTCTACTTTTATTGTATAAATAAATGCGATCGAACTTAAATACTTCATAACTTGAGCAAGAAACCCTATAAAATCTCCTGAGTATACCATAAAAACCCTAGGACAAGATATCTATTCTTTCTAGATATTCATAGATTTTTTGAACTCTTTTAACTCCTGCCAAGGAAAATCTTGAGGAAAGCGATCGATTTTATAATGTTGATAACTCAAAAGCCTTGCTATCTTTTCAGCTTCACTAGTTACCCAAGCTATCTAAGCTTAGACGCATTTACATTACACTTTAAAATTCTCAAACGCCTTATGGGGAAGGGACAGAATAGATAACTTTAGTGCGTCTAAGCTTAAAAATCTCTTGCGACTTTAAACGAAATTTGCTGTAAAAGCTTATTAGTAGTGGCTTGACAATTATTAAACCCCATAAAGTCAGAATATTCATCGATCGACACGTTTAGTAAATGATTTTCTGATTTTACTTTAGTAAATTTCCAATCATACTGTTCTGGTTCTTTATATCAGGAAAAATAAACTCTATCTGCTCCATTTGCTAAACAAACACTAGCAGATAATCAAGCTTATATTCTATCGCCAGAGAAATTACCTTGTCGTAATTCTCGAATAAATAATTCTAAATCGGAGCGAATATTACGATATTTTTTAGCTAACTTTTTTAGATTCTTTTGAAACTCAAGAGTTAATTCTAACCAATATACAGAAAGGCTTATGCCAACTTTGGTTTGTACTCTATCTAAATAGGATTTGGCTTACTTTCATCACCGTATTATAGCAATGAGAGCGAAAACTGCGATCGCACTTGACGAGTTACTATGCGATCGCATTATCTAAACTTTTCCAAAACCCTATTTATTAAACTTCCAAAACTTAAGACTATATCTTAGCTTCAACATATTCAATCTACTCAGTAGGAAAATGCTAAAATTACTTTAAGCAAATAATTAAGATCGATATAAATAATGCTTGAAATCAAGAAAAGCTACGTAGTTGATGAAAATCAAAATCCTATTGCAGTACAAATACCTCTTGATGATTTTAAGAAGATAGAAGAAGTTATCGAAAATTTTGGTTTAGCTAAGTTAATAGAAGAAACAGAAGATGAAGAATTATTATCTGGGGAAGAAGCTTATAATTATTATCAATCTTTAAAAAATAACAGTGTGGAAAGTTAAGTATACAAAAAAGTTTCTCAAAGAATTAGCATCTTATCCTAAAAACATACAATCGAGAGTTGAACCAATTGTTTTTACACAATTAACTTGTGATAATCCTTTCGAGTTAGGTTATTTGTCCAAGATGAAAGGTTATGATGATAATAAGTATAAAATTAGAGTTGGCAATTATAGAATTGGAATTACTGTAGATAAAAAAGCTAAAACAATTATTTGTCAAAGAATTGCTCACAGAAGAGAAATATATAGAATTTTTCCTTAGATTAAAGAATGCGATCGCCCACCGCCTCGCAGAGCAAGATTGCACTTTACGAGTTACTACGTAACACATTACCTAAACTTTCCCAAAACCTATTTATTACACTTCAAAAACTTAAGATTATATCTTAGCTTCAATATATTCAATCTACTCAGTAGGAATTTGCAGGAGAAAACTGATCTTTATGTCATATCCTATTTTGTCGCTCAAATTCCGAAAATCAAGATAATACATTGCTTTTTATGTGTATTTTGTGTATATTTTTATGGATAAAACACATAAAATAGGATTATGAGAACTAATATTGATTTGGACGATCGACTCCTGAAACAAGGCTTTGCTATCACTGGATTAAGAACTAAAAAAGAATTAGTTAATTTTGCTTTAGCTGAATTAATTAAGAGAAACACGAAAAAAGACTTACTGGACTTGGCAGGTGAAATTGAATTTGTCGATGGTTTTAATACCGATACTGTAAGACAAAACCGCTATGTTATTGATTGATACTTCAATTTGGATCGAGGTATTACGAGATAAATCTAAAGTCAAAGCAGCTAAATTAAGAACCATAATTGCCGAACGGGATTATTATTTACCTATATTTACCAAACTGGAACTCTTACAAGGATGCAAAGACGAAATTGAATGGACGAAAATAAGTTCTTATTTGACGGTTCAAAACTACCTTCAGCCTGATTATGATTCTATTTGGGAAAATTCTGCCAGACTGTATTTTGAACTTCGCCGAAAAGGAATGACAATTCGCAGCAACATTGATTGTGCTATTGCAATTATGGCAATGGAAAATAATTTAACTTTATACCATTGCGATCGTGATTTTGAGGAAATCGCCAAGTATACTGCTCTCAAGCAAAAAAAGCTAAATCTTAGAATTTAATAATCTCAACTACGTTTATCATGACTAATGTTCGCGATACAAAGGGGGAGACAAGGAAAAGTGGGGAGAGAATTTCTTCCTTGTCCTCCTCCTATATTTGCTAATTTGTTTGAGTTCAGTTAGATATTTTATTATTTTTTGCCTCTAAACTTTCTAACCGACTTTTCAGATCTTGGTTATCTTTTTTTAACTGATTTATCTCTTCCCGTAATTCTTTCACTGCTTTATCACTACCAATATTTTTTTGCACTTTATTAACAGCTTCTTCCGCCCTTCTTTTAACTCTGCCGTCAGGAGTTTGGGCAGCAAGATTTTGTAAAATACCAATAGCTTTCGGGGTTTCCATTTGTCCTAATGCAGTGGAAACTGCTACTTGAGTGAGGAAGAAACTTTCTGCGGAAAGAGATTCTAATTGTTCTAAAATTTCAGCTAGTTTTTCAGGAGTTTGTCCTGTAGATACTGCACCTAATGCTCGAATTGAAGCTAATCTTAAAGCTTGGGGTGTTCCTGCTTTAGTGTATTTGAGGATGATATCTACCGCAGTAGCAGATGTAGTCATTTTACTCAATCCACCGATCGCGCCACTGCGGACAACTTCATTCCAACCTGCGCGGGTATTTAAGACATCTTGCAGGAGATCGATCGCATCTTGTTGTTTTTCTTTCAGGTTTCCTGCTACCATTCCTCCTAAAGACTGTGCTGCTGCTGCTTCAGCGTAGTAACTAGCATCACCATCTTGTAAACATTTTTTGAGAGTTTCGTAAGCAGAGGTGGTTTTAACATTACCCAATGCTTCGATAACAGCGTGACGTACTTTAGCATTATCATCTTCTAAACCTTTAACTAAAGCATCTTGGGCTTGATTGAGTTTAATATTACCTAACTGTTTAGCAACTTCTACCCTTACTCCCCAGAAAGAATCTTCTGTCAAAGATGCAGCTAAAGCTTTGATTGCTTCTAAACCGCCTTTTTTACCTAATGCAGTAGCAGCATATATTCTAGAAATAGGATCGGGATCGTATTTTAGTTGATTTTTGAGTTCGTTGACTGGGTATTCTAGCTTAACGGTTTTGAGGAAATTATTACCGACATCGAAGCTAATAAAGTCGGGTTTTTTCTCTAGAGGGAAATAAAAACTTTGCTCTTGTTGATGAATCCGTAGGGGCGTTTCACGAAACGCCCCTACGGCATCGTCGATATAACCAAAACCAATAGGAATTTTTAGATCGAATAATTCACTATCGCTACCAGTCTTGTTATCTTTTGCCTGGGTTTGGGTAACAGTTAATTTAGCGAGGTTGCTATCTCCATCCCAAGAGTAGGCTACTTTATAATCTGGATGTCCGCCACGGAAGACATATCGATCGAAAAGAAAAGCCAAATTATAACCACTAGCTTTATCGATCGCCCGTAATAAGTCAATAGTCTCTACAGTTTTGTGGGCGTTATCGTTAACAAAAGTATGAATTGCCTTATCAAATAACTCATCACCGAGAATTCCCCGAATCATATGATAGACACAAGCACCTTTTTCATAGAGATGACGGTCATAAAGTTCGATCGCTTCCCGATATATATTTGTAACAATGGGACGACGATAACGGGAACTATCTTCGCTAAGATAACTACGGGCTTCGTTTAATAAGTAATAGGCTGCATCATCTTTACCGTATTCGTGTTCTGTCCAGAATACCTCTGCATAAGAAGCCATCCCTTCTTTTATCCAAGCATGAGACCAATGTTTAATAACTACTAAATCGCCGAACCATTGATGCGCTAGTTCGTGTAATACTAAACTCTCGGTACGCATATTATCTATGGTAGCCCGTTCGTCGAGTAAACAGCGATCGGTTAGTAAAGTAGTAGAAGTATTTTCCATGCCCCCAAAAATAAAATCATCAACGCAGACTTGGGCATATTTAGGATAGGGATAGAGATAACCATATTTCTTGGATAAAAACTCCATCATGCGGGGAGTCTTACCCATACTTCTTTTGCCGTCTGCTTCTCTATCTTTCTCTACATAATAAGTAACAGGGATATTATTCCATTCATCTTTTAATTCAGCAAAGTCTCCTACAGCTAGAGTCATGAGATAAGTAGGATGAACTTGTTTTTGATACCAATGGTAGATTTTATCTGCTTCTATTTCTTCAGTCTTAGTTAATTCCCCATTAGAAATAGCCATAAACTTTTTGGGGACACGAACACGAATTTCTGAGGTTGCTAATTGTCCAGGATAATCGAAACAGGGAAACCAAAAACGAGAATCTTCATCTTCTCCTTGTGTCCATACTTGTGTCGGTTTGTTGGGATAATCTTCTGTGGGACTAATAAAATATATTCCCCGTTGTGGATGGTCTACGCTATATTCGATTTTAATTGTAAATGGATCGTCTGTAAGGTTGGCATTGCACACCCTACGAATATTTAATTTCTCGCCATCATAATCGAAGGGTTGAGATACTTCATCGATGGTTACAGATATTATGTTTAAATCTACTGCATCGAGAGTTAATTGCTCGATACCTTTTCTGAC
>JBFRWE010000425.1:0-9579 GCA_051439345.1 Xenococcaceae cyanobacterium | reverse complement strand
ATTAAAACAACAAAGAATCGATCGCATATTATTGTTTTTTTGCTGAAATTATTTTGTGATTATCTATTGGCGTAATGCTAGAGAAGCATTACGCCCTATTCTCGTAATTATTACTCAAAACCTGATTTCTATATTGTTATAATTTGAGCTTAAATTGTCTTTTACACCAATAATAAATATACAGTCAATAAGATAAAGTCTTATCAAATATGTAACATTAGTTCAAAATATAATCAGAATAATTTTTCACCAATTAAACAAATAAATATGAGAAAATTGTTAAGATATTGTCCCAATTTGTTATAGTTTGAACTTAAATTGTCTTTTACATCAATAATAAATATACAGTCAATAAGACTTTGTCTTATTAAAAGTGTAACATGTCTTATTAAAAATGTAATATTAGTTCAAAATATAGTCAGAATAATTTTTTACCAGTAAAACAAATAAATATGAGAAAATTGTGAAGATATTGTAACAATTTGATAAAAATAACTCTGTTCAGTGAACTCAAAAACGAACTTTTTTGTTTGTCAAGACAAGTTTATTCGTAAAAACAGAAGAGAAATATAGGCGGGTGTACCTCACTCTATCCCACAATTGCTATAAGCAGCTAATTTATGGGGTGTGAGTAGCAATTGTACCGATTCTTACTAAGGCTGAAACCCTCGCCCTGTAACCGTTTCATCAACCATTTTTTTGAGACAATCTCGTGTATCATTTAAACCCTAGTCTATTTGGTACAGCAATCATAAACGAAATTTCAATGGTTTTAGGGTTCTATTTTTCAGTAGGTTTAATTGGTACAGTTCTTAGCGTAACTTTCTGCACGGTTGCTACTCACCCCTTTATTTGCTATTTTTCTATGTTATGTAGAACCCTGAAAATAACTGTCGTCAAGACTAAGTTGGGAACTGCCTTGAATAATTGCAATTAATTCACTGCCTAGATACAGTGCCGTGCCTGTTGGCAAGTTATTTGGCGATGAGCCTAGATGATAGTTACTCTTAGCACCACCCAGATTAATTGTGTCTTCAAGCTTGTTGAAATCGGTAATCAAAGCATAGTCATTATTACCTGCTTCATCATAATGAATAATAGCAGTTTCTGCTTCATTTAAAGACTGCCCACCAATTACGAAGAGGTCTGCTCCGCTCCCGCCAGTTAGAGTATCAATTCCGCTACTATCTACTGTAATGAAGAGGCTATCGTTCATGAAGCTAATACCCCCACCGGTTACAGTATCATTTCCTCCACCGCCTAAAAGATAGTCATTCCCACCCAAACCAGCGACAATGTCGTTTCCCTCTCCGCCATTAAGAGTATTATTATTTTGGCTACCTACCAAGATATCATCTCCTGCACCGCTAAAAAAAGGATTATCTTGACCAGGAAACAAGATAATGTTGTTAACTCCTTGTCCGTCCAAAAGAAGGTTACTACTGCTTGCATTAGCCATAATTGCTCCTATATCTACTATCATCAAACTATTGATTTTAATCACAAGGTTCTCCCTGAATAAAGAGACGTTACTTCTAATAGTCAATTAGATTTAATAGTTAATGTATAGATTTTGTATAGTAAGAAACAATATCCGTGGGATTAGTCATCCACAATAGCGGGGAGAGCTAATTTTATTTATTCATACTCGCAATGATATCTTTTCATCTTTTTTTTGTAAATTCAAGCTTAAAAAATGTTTTTTTTACACATAATTGAGATAATTAAGGCTTAAAAATTGTAACTTGAATTACAATTAAAACAATAAGTATAGCAGTCTTAAACTATCATATAAACTAATATAACTCAAATAGAATTGCTATAAGTAATCTTTCTTTACTGCTAATAAAATGCACTACTGGTAAATTCTTTTAGTATTAATTTATGCGGTTCTGTTGGTCAAAAATATTCTGAGCGACCAAAGTAAGATTGTTACGTCTTTAAAATCTAGGATGATTTGTTCGATTGTATAGAGTTAAAAGTGACAATAGAAGCTGACGACTGGCATTCTCTTGTAAAACAAAGGAGTTGCCAGTCAATGCATCCCATGCATTCCGTGGTAAATTAATGTTTTAACTAAACTAAATTATGAAAAAAACGATTAGTGTGAGTCGTGAAGATATTTTTAATCATCTGAAAGTATCGTGCCAACTTCCTAATACCTTGGATAGCATTATTACCTGCAAGATTATTGAGAGTAAAGCAGCAGAAATAGGCTTGACGGTCAATATGGAAGAGCTACAACAAGCTTCGGATAATTTTCGGCTGAGTCAACAACTGCGTACTATTCAAGATACTAAGATTTGGTTGCAACAACACCATTTATCATTAGATGACTTTGAAAATTTAATTCATACTAATGTACTATCTAAAAAATTAGTCGAACACTTATTTGGCGATCGCCTAGAAGCCTATTTTTATCAACATCAATTAGATTATGCTGGCGCAGCGATATATGAAGTATTGTTGGATGATGAAGATATCGCCATAGAACTATATTGTGCCTTAGAAGATGGAGAAATTGGTTTTCATGAAGTTGCGCGTCAATACATTAAGCAACCATCTCTGCGACGAGCTGGAGGCTATCTCGGTATATTAGGTCGTCGAGAGTTAAAAGCAGAAATTTCTCATGCTGTCTTTGCTGCGAATCCGCCAAAGCTTCTCAAACCTATTACTACCTCAACAGGAATACATCTCATTTTGGTTGAAGAAATTATCCAGCCAAAATTTAACGAACAAATTAGGAAGCAAATTCTTGACGAGTTATTTTCTCAATGGTTACAAACACAAATGAAAGATATAGAAATTGAGATCGATTTAAATGGGGAGCAAATACCCTTATCTAATGGGAAAGCTAAAATGGCGTTACCGAACGGGAGGATGTCAAGGGATTGAAAATTGCAGATTGCTCCCTTGTAGATTGACACCGACAATCCCCCGCGGGGAAAAGGAGATTGTAGATTGAAGATTTTGAAAAACATGATTTTCTAAATTATTGGATTGCGCGATTATCTCCGCCCCTGGATGGAAGGAGCCTGTGCCCATTAATCTACAATCTTAAATCTGCAATTCTCTTATCTAGGGAATAATAACCACTACATCGGAGGCATCGACATTAGAAATATTAACAGTTACGTTGGTTTGAGAAATTCCTACTATACTAGCAGTGTTAATACTGCCTACACTTTCACTATTTACAGTAGCCACACTGTCAACGCTATCGCCTCCAACAACAAAATCTAGTTCGCGATCGCTTAGTTCTTCTAAAAAAGTTTCTGAATCTCGAAATAGTTCTGAGCCAGCAGGACTTAGTTCAGATAGTTTAAGTTGAGCCATTTGTTTTCTCCTAAATAAAATTAATCATTCACATTTGGTTGAGATGATTTATCTCTTAATTTTTTTCTGCCAAAATTTCATTTTGGTCTTTTTGTTCTCTGAGCCAAACTCGCCAAAGAGTATTTAAAATCTCTTCTCTGACAGATTCGCTCATTTCTGTGGGGAACCATTTTTCAACCCTAATAATGTGCTCCCCAAGTTCGGTTTGGATTGGACCGAGCACTGCTCCTACTGGCGCATCAGCGAGCGCTTTGGCAATTTCTGGTGCTAGTTGCGATACGTAGAGAATACCTAGAAACCCACCGTTAGTATGAGATTGTTTGCCTTTGGAATATTCTAAAGCTAAAGCGCAAAACGAAGTTTTTTCTTCCGAGAGGGAGCGCATTACCTCAGATGCAGTTGCGAGATCGAGGACAAGGATTTGAGATAAAGCAACTCTTTTGTACTGCTCGCGGTTGCTGATGTAGTGCATATCGATATTGGCACCGAACAAATACTCTTTTAGTTTCTTAGTTAATAGCCTCAGCCTAATTCCCTCCGACCAATCTTCTAAAGTAATTCTTTGCCGATCAAGCCAGTCAGTAGTTTCGTTGACTCCTAACAATTTATGTTCCAGGCGAAAAGCATCTCCTGCTGCTTGCCATTCTTCATCACTGACTTGAATATTAAAATGCTGACAAAGTTTGACAATAAAAGCCTCTTCTTCAGCCAAAGTGGCTATCTCGGCCAACTTACAGGAATGACGCAGATAATCCACCAGTTCTGCATCTGTAACAGGAGAGATCGTGGGGAATAATGAATTGGGATTAGTTTCTTGAATTTCAATAGTGTTGTTGGTCATAATCAATAATCAGTGATATGGGATTATAAAAAAATTGCTAGTTCCTTTGGCATCTTAGTTAAAGTCAGGAGCGATAAATCAGACGCTCGCGCGGAATTTCGTCTTTTTTAAAGCGATTGCGGTGTAAATCCCCGTAAAGATCGAGATAATCTAGTTCTTTAGCAGTAAGTTTCCCTTTTTCTATTCCAGCGATCGCATCGTCGATGTGTTTCCGCTCAGTCCATCCTGCCAAAGCAAGATCGACACTGTTTTGACTAAGAGAATACCGATACAAGTCGGGTACAGAAGGTCGCCAACATCCAGACGGTAGTAAGGGTGGTGTTTCCCAGAGATGACCGCGCATTCCTGCCGATTTAAAAGTCACTATTCCTGGTCTTTGTGGGTCTTGGGGGTCGAGGTAAGGGAAAACTTTTTGTTGTGCGGTGCGGTGAGCAACGTTATGACGCACCATAACCACATCTAACAAGGGACTATTCAGCCATTGGTGAGCAAGATCGTGGCTGTGGAAAGAAGCACCGATGTAGCGGACTATACCCATTTTCTTCATCCGCTCGGAAGTTTCGAACATTCTTTCGATAGTACGTTGATAGACGGAGTTAGCACCTCGCAAGTCATTAGACACAGCCATGCACTTATTAAAATCATGCTCATTATCGGTGTCGATCCAACCCCAAAAGAAGACATCAATATAGTCCATTTTTAAATCGACAAACTGGTCTAATAAAGATGCCAATACTGCCTCTGGGGTTTTTACAAGATAAGTTACTGTTGCCAAGACTACCTTATCCCGATAGGATGAACCACGACCACAGAGTTTGCGTAAAGCTTCTCCCATAGAACTATAAAGATAGTGATGTAAATCGCTGGAATAGAAAAAGTAGTTAACACCGCGATCGAAAGCATAGAGAGTGTCATCACTAGAGATATGCCCCCCCCCACCTAAACCTAAACAACTAACGGTTAGGTCAGTACGCCCCAGCTTGCGGTAAAAGGGAAGGTCAGATTCTGGTTGTTGTTTCTGAGGAATAACAATATTGCTTTCTGGCTTACTAGCAATTGTTGGTTTTAGATCCGTTAACTTCATAGATTTAAGGTCGTATAAATATCTTTCGAGTGAGCATTAAGATGAGAACGTTCTAGTTTTATTCCTAGTAGGTCGAACTGTTGTACAATTGCTTCCAGCCGACTGGCTGGAGTGTTATCGCCTGTTTCCTTAGCAGCCAACAAACCATTGGCGATAATCTGACAGCGATTAGTACCAAAGCTATCTTTACTAGAAAATTTCTGGTCTGGCTCTTCTGCTAGAGCCAATCCTGGTGCTAGCTTCTTGGTAAATAAAGGAATTTCAGGTTGAAAGTAATTCTGATGTTGACAGTAAATATTTTCTAAAATTCCTTTGACTGCTTCATAATTACTACTGTTGAAGTAAAGTACGGCAGAGTCATGTCGTCCGTAATCTGAAGGATTGTAAAGAGCCTTGAAAGAAAAGGGAATAGCTAGCAGGTTGAGTTGTTCGGTTAGACTCGCCATCACTGCGATCGCACCATCTGGTGTAAGATTAAAATAAATGCGTACAGTTACATCTTGTCCGTCAGAATGATTGTCTTGACGCGCACCTGCATTACCCATCGCCATATAAAATCCATTTTGAACCCGATTTTTAGGCAATAAGATTGATACTATATCTCCTATGGTGGCATTTTGCTGTTCTGGAATTAGATGAACTCCTGCTTCGACGTGCAGTGTCAAGCCACCTTTGGTAACAACTAAAATATTCTCATCTTCCGACCCAGTTACCTGCCAACCAGGATCGAAATAACCTTGACCTTGATTACTTTGATGTAATCGATCGTAGAAGTCTAAATCGACTCCTAGAAAAGTATTGTTTTCTAAGTCTTGATAAAGTTGTGAGTGGTCACTCTGGTTTTCCACAGCCAAAGACTTTTTGAGAGAACCATTATAATAAATACCGTAGAGAAAGCCTTGTAGCATCTGAGAGAGGTATTTAGATTGTAAGTCTGTCGGCAATTTTTGAAACCTTTCTACTGCGGCTGTTGGTAGTTCTAAAGGTTGATAATCTGGATGACGAATACAAAAGTTGGACTCAATTTGTACTCGATTGACAATGTCTTCTAAAGCAGCTTGCAAAGGAGTCAATATTTGACGGGGTTGAGAATCTAGCAGTTGCATTTTTTTAGTCTTTTCTAAGGTAGTGCTGATGGGGATAAATAGTTAGAGGAATCGAGTTCGTGAATTTCAATACCTAAGACGCTGGAAATAGAGGTTTCAGGACGACACAACAAACTTTTAGCTACCTGAAGCATACATATTCCCGTGTTGTTAAAAGATTTCTGGTACTGCAAAGTCGATTGAATTGATTGAATCAGTGCTAAACCTGCAAACTGCATTACCCTCTGCCAAAAGTCAGGATAATGTTGGACAATTTCAGGAAAACAAGCGATATAGGTCTTAGTTAATGCTGCTAAAGATGGTTGTAATACTTCTAAAGGGATCGTCGCTAAACGCAAAGATTCATCGATGGCAATGGATCTACTTACTACCAAACTTTGCAGCCAAATAATTAGATAACTACCAATCAGAGTACCAAGATCGAGAGCTGGATCTCCCCAACCAGAACGTTCCCAATCAATCAGCTTTAGTTCAACTTGGGGATGACTATGGTTATTTGTTGTAGAGGTATTGGGGCTAGAAGGAATTAGTATATTGTTTAACTTAAGGTCATTGTGAGTTAGACAACAAGGCTTAAATGATTCGTTAAGTTCCGCCAGTGCTTTGCCTAAACTATCATAACGTTGATACAAGGTAAAAAATTTCAACCCGTCGGCAGGTACTTGACCAAATATTTCTGGTTTGATCCTGGATAAGCTCTGGGTTAATCGTTGAGTTGATCTTGTAGATGGGTCGTTAGTCTTGTGGCCAAAAAAATCTTGATAATCTTGATGGTTAATAGTTTGATGATGAATTGTGGCAATGATAGAGCCAATTGAACTTGCTATCTCTGAGGCAAAGATATTTTTTTCTCCGTAAAATTCTGATAAATTTTGATATTCGTCTAAATATTTAACAATTAAGATTGAATTCTCTGTATCAAAATCAAGTATTTCTGGCAACCAAACCCGCAAGTTATTTACTTCAGAAAATTGCCTGACAAATTCTTGAATGCGCCATTCCCGCTTGAATTCTCCTGCGGTTTTGCCTGCACGATCGAATCTTTCTTGTTTAATCAGTAACTTACTGCGATCGGGTAATGTGACAAGTAGGTTAAAGTTTTTCGCGGATTTTAATTCTATGTCACCAAATTCCGTTTCTGTTGCTGAGCAAATGCCTTTTTGCTTTAAATAATCAAAAATATTTTTGGAGCTTAGTAGAAGTACCATTGCTATAATACCAGTTTCAAGAATGACTGCACGCTTTTGGTAAATTTAATGAATATCACTAAGTACGGGTACAAAATTAATTGTCAGTAGAGTAGATCGAAAAAGTGTTTGTAGGGCAGACGAGAAATTTTGGTCGCTAAGGGATTTTTTAATAGTGGATGTCTAGCACCAGAGGTATTGAGGACTCCCACCGCTAAATTTCTGGATCGTCTGAACGACTCTCTCAAAATTCTAACGGGGGATTCTTTAGATCACTCTTAAAGATTCCTGCTTCTAATCCTCTTATCTAGCCCACAGTGGTGCAATTGAAATGTTAATTTCTCCCCACTCGCAAAGATAAATTTTTTTTTTGCCCACAGCCCAAACCCTGCTTTCATCGATAAGTTTGTAATCTACTGAAAGTGTTTAAGCTTAGACCCATTTAAACTGCTAGAACTTACGCAGTAAAACCATAAAATCAAGGTTTGAGGCAATAGGGAATAGGGAATAGAGAATCTAGGTTTACAGATGTTTTTTAGTTCTAAGTGGGTAAGTCCTGACTGCATCTTCAGATTCTTGTAACAAACCATAGGGGAGTCAATAGAAAAAATGTAACTTAGGTGGGTCTAAGCTTATCACAACAGTATTGTCACCTGTACTATTATTACAATATTGTGCCACTTGGGAAGGAATCTACGACGATCAATAAACCACCCTCAACTTCACTAGCGACGGACACGCTAACTTGACTAGCAGCAGAGTTAATAGCAGCACCACCAACTACATTCTCTAATTCGTAATCATTTAACTCATTCAAAAAGTTTTCAGAGTCTTGTAATAGTTCTGAACCAGCAGGACACAATTCGGATATTTTAATTTTAGCCATGGTATTTTTCCTCCTAAATAAGATAAGATTAGGATAGTAAGATTAGGATAGTTTGATTTACAACCATCTAATCTTATTCCTAGGGGAAGAAAAAATTGAGTTTTGACCAACGCTTTTCCCTTCCCCATCCATTAGTTTTCATAGCAAAAAGTTGTTAGTGTTGATAAATTAATCAACTGATACCAAAGTTGGCTTAGTAACGCTGGTTAATCTTCCTGCTGTCGGAAAGGTGCATGATTGGACTAATCAAAACGTACTACTTGACTAAGGAAAGATAATAGTAATCGGAACTGATAACTCCTTGATAATGGGATCTAGAGTCAAAGATGGTTTTTCTAATATAACAACAACACCATCCCCCCCAACTACATTTTCTAGTTCTCGATTGCTTAATTCAGTGAGAAAGCTTTCAGAATCTTGCAGTAGTTCCGAACCAGGAGGGCATAACTCAGATAGTTTGATTTCAGCCATTGCTTTTTTTCATCCTATATCTACTAGTTTATGTATTTGACCCTTCTGGGAAAAGGAAATTTAGTCTAGATAGACCTTTTCCTCTTCCCAGTCAACTAACGAGGGTTTTAGAAAGTTACAAAAGTTTGGGATATACCGGCATCAGTAACAGTGTTTACAGTACCTACAGAAATGCTATTTTGACTAGCAACAGACGCAATAGTATTTCCACCAACTACATTCTCTAATTCACGATCGTTCAACTCATTCAAAAAGCTTTCAGAATCTTCTAATAATTCAGAACCAGCAGGACGTAATTCGGATAGTTTGATTTCAGCCATTGTTTTTCTCCTTAACTTTTTAGTTAATGCTATTCAATGAAAGAAAATTGAGTTTTGACCAACGCTTTTCTTTCAATATTAATTATGTCTAAATATCATTGATTTAGCAAGTAAATTTTGCCACTAAATAAGACTCAAATTAACTATTTATGTCTTAAAAATTAGCTTTTTATAGTTGCTTTCAGCTTTTTTGCTAGTCAAAAAAGTTAATATTTTCGCCAGAGCCTAAAAAAAGAATGCAAGATACTTGCTATTTTTTTTGAAGATGATTTTTGCCACAAATAAACTATTTTTGTCTGATTGCGTTTTATCTGACAATTTAATCTAATAGTTCAAAAAAAATAAGGG
>JBFRWE010000424.1:0-4356 GCA_051439345.1 Xenococcaceae cyanobacterium | reverse complement strand
GATCGCTAATTTCAAGAGTATTATTAGGTATCCAGCGCAATTCTACTTCTTTTACTGGTAAATTTTGGGTTTGCAAAGCTTGATTAAGATTCTCTAATTCTGTTACTTCGGTTAAAACTTCTGCACCCTTGTAATCTTCTTCTGTGATAATTTCATAAGTTTCTGCGCCTCCTTCCATAGAAGCTTCTAGGAGTACTTCTTCGTTTACTTCCCCTTCTATAATTACTACCCCTTTTTGCTCAAACATCCAACTAACGCAGCCAGTTTCTCCCAAATTCCCGCCATTTTTGCTGAAAGCAGACCGCAAGTCAGCAGCAGTACGATTACGATTATCAGTTAAGGCTTCAATTAAAACTGCTACTCCTCCTGCACCATAACCTTCGTAGCGAATTTCTTCGAGGATACTATCCCCATCTTGATAAGTTCCTGCCCCTTTAGCGATCGCTCTTTCAATATTTTCGTTAGGAATACCTGCTGCTTTAGCTTTATCGATGGCTGTGCGTAGTTGAAAGTTACCATCAGGATCGGCAAGACCATTTCTAGCTGCTACGATAATTGCACGAGATAACTGGGTAAAAGTTTTTCCTTTCTTGGCATCAACTCTGGCTTTTTGCCGTTTAATATTCGCCCATTTACTATGTCCAGCCACAGCTTACACAAACCTCCTAGTTTCCGTTATTTAAGCCTACAAAAAAATAACACATACATTATTAATTGTATTGATTGTTAAGCTTTTTGCTGATCTATACCTGGTAGATTATTCTGAAACAACGCCATTACTAATTCAACTAGCCAATTTCTTTAATGAGCGAAATTATCCAGGCTAAAGCAATAGTAATTAAGACAAAAATTTCTAGCACTTTAAACAAAGAGATAAATGATAGCCATTGCTTAACTTTTTTGAGCGCAAAATTAGAACGCCATTGGGAAATATGTTTGCCCCACAAAGCAGGACTATCCTTACTGCGAAATTGCCAATTAATCATTGATAAGATTAAGGGCAGACCTCCTACTTTAACACTCATTAATAGATGAAGCGCGATGCAAGTTACTAAAATTAGCCAAGAAAGAAGATGGGCATAGTACCAGGTATGATTAAGTTCTCCTTGAGGTAGACACTTTTCATCCATCATCTTGCCAGAAAAAACAGCAAAAGTTAGGGCGAAAATACTCAAAGTATTAACCAGACGATGCAGAGTATACCACCAGATTAATTGACCAAATTGAGTCAGTTTATTAATTGAATCGGACTGAATTAATCTTCGTTGACCTCGATTAAACGCATAGACAACAAAGAGAGGAAGGAGCAGTAATGTCCACAAGCCAAATGTCCCATGAATACCCTCGATTTCTGTAAATTTAGGTAAGGGAATTCTACCCCAACGTCCATCATAAGTATCGTAAGTCCAGAAAGCAGTGATAATTGCTGCGATCGCCAATAAGCCATTTAAACCGTGAAGAATACGTAGTAAGAATGGTTGATAAGGCTGAGAAGATTTCGCCGACATAAAATCCACTTACTCTGAATCATTTATCAGTTATTTTCTAGTCTAACGCGCTCTATCTCTACTAATATAATTGTCAGTAGCAAGTTTATGAACTCCTGAACTCCTGAACTGCTCAACCAGACATAATAACTAGCTATTTCATATACAACTAGATACAAAAGGATTGCTGCTATGAAAATTACCAAAATGGCTATCAACATAGCTACCAGCCTCCGACTGATTACTCTGCTGAGTACAGGACTAATTGTCGGTACTCTTTATATTCCAGTTGCTAGTTCAGTTCAATTCCCTAGTGGCGGTAGAGTTGCTTTTGATAAATCTCCTTTATTACGGAATGCAGTAACTACTTTGAGCGGTGTGAGAGTATGGGGAGCCAAATACTACTTTACAGTAGAGTTACCCGAAGATGCAGGAGAACCTTTGCAAAAAGTAGTAATAGCTCAACGTCAAGGGGCAGATGATATAATTTTTCGTTTAGATAAAACTACTGCCTATAATGGCACTCATCGTCGTAAAGAAGGAGTATTGACTCTCCAAAGTGTTAGTCAAGATGAAGAAACCAAAGCAATTACCATAATTTTTGCCGCTCCCATTCCTCCAGGTACTACCTTTACTGTAGGATTAAGACCAAGACGTAATCCAGATTTTGGGGGAGTTTATTTGTTTGGTGTAACCGCTTTTCCTTCAGGAGAGAATCCCTATGGCTTATATTTGGGTGCAGGAAGATTACAATTCTACCAAGGAGGTGATAGTTTTTTCGATCGCTAAATAATGAATAATCAATAGTTGATAGTTAATCATTAATCATTAACAAATGCCAGCTAAGGTTGTTGAAATACTCTCTGAAGAAGAAATTCGCCGTATCATAACTCGTCTTGCCTCTCAAATAATTGAGAAATCTGAAGATTTATCGCAAATTGTTTTACTAGGTATTTATACGAGGGGAGTACCTCTAGCCTCTTTAATAGGTCGGCAAATTGAGATGTTAGAGAATATTGCTGTATTAGTAGGAGCGATCGATGTTACCTTTTATCGAGACGATCTCGATCGAGTTCGGACTCGTACCCCTGCTAAAACGAAAATTCCTGTAGATTTAACAGGTAAGACTGTCATCTTAGTAGATGATGTAATCTATAAAGGTCGTACTATTCGTGCTGCACTTAATGCAGTTATCGAGTATGGTAGACCAGAAAAGATTAGACTGTTGGTTTTGGTCGATCGAGGACATCGAGAGTTACCTATTCATCCTGATTTCATTGGGAAAAAACTACCAACAGCCAACGAAGAGCAAGTACAAGTCTATTTTCAAGATGTAGATGGGCGAGACGCGGTAGAGTTAATTCGAGGAGATGATAATGGCTAATACTCAGACACGCAAAGCAGATCATTTGCGTATCTGTCTAGAAGAAGACGTACAATTTCGTCATTTGACTAATGGGTTAGAAAAATATCGTTTTACCCATGCTTGTCTTCCAGAATTAAATATAGAGCAAGTCGATCTCACTACTACTTTTCTGGATAAAAAACTAGGCGCGCCTCTGCTCATTTCCTCCATGACAGGAGGGACAGAACAAGCTAAATTAATTAACTACCGCTTGGCAGAAGCAGCCCAAAAATATCGTTTAGCGATGGGAGTAGGTTCACAACGAGTAGCGGTAGAAAACCCAGATGTTGCCCATACCTTTAATATTCGTACTGTTGCCCCCGATGCCCTTCTGTTTGCCAATCTTGGTGCAGTACAGCTTAACTATACTTATGGCTTAGAACAGTGTTTACGAGTTGTCGAGATTTTGTCAGCAGACGCGCTAATTCTTCATCTCAATCCTTTACAAGAGTGTATTCAGCCTAAAGGAGATACCAATTTTAATGGTTTACTTGATAAAATTCAGATTTTGTGCGAGAAGATTTCTGTACCGGTAATTGCTAAAGAAGTAGGGAATGGAATTTCTGTAGCTATGGCAGAAAAATTAATCGCAGCAGGAGTAAATGCTATTGATGTTGCTGGTGCTGGTGGTACTTCTTGGGCCAAAGTAGAAGGGGAAAGAGCAGAAAATAATTTACAACGGAGATTGGGTAAAACCTTTGCTGATTGGGGTATTCCCACTGCTGAATGTATTCTACAGATTCGTAACTCCTACCCTGATATTCCCTTAATTGCTTCTGGTGGTTTACGTAATGGTATGGAAGTGGCTAAAACCATTGCCCTAGGAGCAGATTTAGCTGGTTTAGCTTTTCCTTTCTTACAAGCAGCTGCCGATTCTCCCTCTGCTTTAGATGAATTAGTAGAAATATTAATGGCAGAGATTAGAACGGTGTTATTTTGTACTGGTAATAGTAATTTAGCTGAGTTAAAGCGATCGAATGTTTTATCAAAAATCAGCTAGATTGACAGTATTTAAGATGCTGCTTCCCGATGTCGTGTCAACCAGGCAAAAGCTGCACTAGGTAAATACATCAGGAGACTGTAGATCGCAGCAGGAATCGCCATGGTAGGATTATTCAGAAATGTGGGCGCACTAGCAACTGCAAGTGCTAATGTACCATTTTGAATACCTACTTCCAGGGTAATCGCCTTGGCACTACGTTCATGGAGCTTGGCAAAAGTGGCGATCGCATAGCCCAGAGCCATTGTTGATATACTTAAAGTGAAAGTCACCCAGCCCACCTGCAAGAAAAAGCTTGACAAATTAGCCCGTTCCTTCAAAAGCAAACCAAAGATAATTAAAGATAAGAAGAAGAGCGAGAACCACTTGACCAATTTTTCTAGCTTCGCTGCTAATTGGGGTTTGTAGTAGTGCAATACCATACCTAAGAGTACTGGGATTATAGCGATCGCTGCAATCTGCAT